>DASQFG010000576.1:0-1956 GCA_035633315.1 Nakamurella sp.
CTGGTTGTCAGCGCCGACGATCTGGCCGGGAACGCCAGGCGTGCCGCCGCTTTCGAGCTCGAGCGGGAGCTGGCGAAGATCGGCACCCCGGTCGATCGCGACGAGTGGTTCATGACGCCGCAGACCGTGAACGCCTACTACAACCCCGGTATGAACGAGATCGTCTTCCCGGCCGCGATTCTGCAGCCGCCGTTCTTCGACCCCGAGGGTGACGACGCGGTCAACTACGGGGCGATCGGAGCCGTCATCGGGCACGAGGTCGGCCACGGGTTCGACGACCAGGGATCGAAGTACGACGGTCGCGGCGCGCTGCACGACTGGTGGACCCCCGCCGACCGGGAGGCCTTCGACCTGCTGACCAAGAAACTGATCGAGCAGTACGACGTGCTGGAACCCGCCCAGACCCCCGGCAACCACGTGAACGGCGCCCTGACGGTCGGCGAGAACATCGGCGACCTGGGCGGTCTGGGCATCGCCTATCAGGCCTGGCGGATCTCGCTGAAGGGCGCCGAGCCCGAGGTCGTCGACGGGCTGACCGGGACGCAACGGTTCTTCCTGTCCTGGGCGCGGGTCTGGCAGACCAAGATCAGAGACGCCGAGGTGCGGCGGCTGCTGGCGCTGGATCCGCACTCACCGGCGGAGTTCCGGTGCAATCAGGTGGTGCGCAATCTGGACGAATTCCATCAGGCCTTCGATGTCGGGCCCGGCGACGGGCTGTGGCTGGATCCGGCCGATCGGGTGCAGATCTGGTAAACCGCCCTCAGCCCAGCCGGCGCCACCACCCGTCCGGACTGTGCGGTTCGTCGCCGAGCACCCGCTCGCCGGGTCGCGGCACGGCCACCCGCGCCGACCCTGCCGCGGTCAGCAAGCGTTCGACGGGTTCGGCCCAGGAATGCAATGCGAGGTCGAAGGTCGCCCAGTGGATGGGGATGAACAGCCCGCCGCCCAGGTCCCGGTGCGCGGCCACCGCTTCTTCGGGGTTGAGGTGGATGTCCGGCCATTGGTCGCCGTAGGCCCCGATGGGCAGCACGGTGATGTCGAACGGGCCGTACCGTTTGCGGATCTCGGCGAACGCGGCGGTGTAGCCGGTGTCCCCGCCGAAGTAGACCCGGTGCCGCGGGCCGGCGATGGACCACGAGCACCACAACGTCGGGTTGCGCTTCAGCCCTCGCCCGGAGAAGTGTCGGGACTCGGTGCAGGTGAGCGTCAGCTCGCCCACCACGTGCTGCTCGTCCCAGTCGAGCTCGACGATGCGGTCCTCCGGTACTCCCCAGCCGCGCAGGTGTGACCCGATCCCGAGCGGGACCAGGAAAGGCGCGGTCTGGGACGACAGCAGGCCGCGCACGGTGGGCAGGTCGAGATGGTCGTAGTGGTCGTGCGAGATCACGATGGCGTCGAGCTGGGGCAGGTCCGCGATCGGCAGCGGTACCGGGTGGATCCGTGCCGGGCCGATCGTCAGCGACGGTGAGACCCGCTCGCCCCACACCGGGTCGGCCAGCACATACCGGCCGTCGATCTCGATCAGCGCGGTGGCGTGACCGAGCCAGGTGACGGCCAGCTCGCCCGCTGCAGCGGCGGGACGCTCGGTGATCAGCGGCACGGGTCCCGGCGGGCGCCCACCGCCGCGGTGCCGGATGAGCGCGGGAATCATCGACACTGCCTCGCCCGGCGCCAGCACGTGGCTGGGCTCGGTGTTGTGGAAGGTGCCGTTGGCGAAGTGCGGCGACCTCACGGCGGTCGGACCGATCTCCGAGGAACCGGCGCCCAGCGCCTCCGGCAGCCCTCGGGTGGCGCGGGTCAGCCCGGTCAGGGTGGCCAAGGCGGCGGTGAGGCCGGCGGTGGTGACCACGGCCGGCACCAGGCCGGCGATGCGCGGAGGTTGACTGCTCATCCATCCAGTGTGACTCAGCGCGGCCTCGGGCTCTTTCGGGTCATCCGCGCGACGGCTCTGTCGGG
>DASQFG010000577.1:0-2099 GCA_035633315.1 Nakamurella sp.
GATTGGCTGACGCTGGTCGACCCGTTCACCCAGGCCACCCGCAAGGAGCCGGGCAACCTCTGGTTCGACTGGTCGAGGAGCATCGACGACCCCAACGAATTCGTGCTGGTGGAGGCTTTCCGGGACGGGCAGGCCGGCGAGCGGCACGTCAAGTCCGATCATTTCCAGACCGCGACGAAGGCGATGCCCGTCGCGCTCGTCGAAACGCCGAAGATCATCAACTTCGAGATCGAGGGTGACGACTGGTCGCGCATGGGTGAACTCGAGGTGCCACCGGCCGGCTGATCGGTCGGACTGACAGCGTCGGACCCGACGGGCCGGCATCAGCCGGTGCGGTCGGGGAGCGAACCAGGCACGGGCGAGCGCCGGTCGCTGCGCTGGGCGGAGATGACCGCCG
This sequence comes from Nakamurella sp., assembly GCA_035633315.1. GTDB lineage: Bacteria > Actinomycetota > Actinomycetes > Mycobacteriales > Nakamurellaceae > Nakamurella. The sequence goes on from DASQFG010000577.1 coordinate 398, forward strand.
CCGCGCCGAGCAGGCAACATGCCGGGACAACCAGGAACGCCATTTTGACGCCGAAGGCATCGGCCAGTGCGCCCAGCACGAACGGCCCCAGACCGGCCGCCGCGCCGAACCCCATGCTCGCCACCGCCACGGCCCGATCCGGCTCACCCCGGGAGAACGTCATCACCATCGAGATGCCCAGCGGGAACTGACCTGCGATTCCCATCCCGACGACGAACAGGCCCAGAATCGCGGTCGTCACCGACGTCGTCGTCCACACCACCGCCCAGCCGATCACCGTGACGGCCAGACCAATGAGGAACAGCCCGAGTGGTGGGCGCCGCCGGGCGATCCAGCCGATCAGGAAGCGTCCGGCGGCCATCCCGCCGACGACCGCCGCCACGGCGCCGGTCGCCGTGCCCGGCGCGGCATCGGTCTGGGCGGTCAGCAGGTCAGGGGTCCAGGTCACCGAGCAGAATTCCACCGCCACCGCGGCGACCACCGCCAGCGCCGCCAGCCAGGTCGCCCGCGACAGCCCACGGGCAGAAAACCCTTGTGTCCCAGGCGGTACCGCGTTGTAGGCGGGCACCCTGCGCTGCCGGCTGATGAGCGCGAAGGCGATCGCCGCCAGCGGCACGGTGATCAGCAGCGCGGCCCGCCAGGTCCAGCCCAGAGCGGTGGCCGCGCCGACGGCCAGCGGCGAAACCAGCCCAACGGCGGCTGCCACCGCATTCGCCTGGCTCAGTACGGACGGTCCCATGATGCCGTGGTGGTCGTTGATCACCGCGGTGGTCACGTTGATGGCCAGCGCGCCGGACAGGCCGGCCAGCACCATCGCCGGAAGGGTGAGCGCGAGTTGACCGGTGGGCAGCAGGGATCCGGCGACGAATACGGTGGCCGCGACGGCGAGGCCGACGACGCCGCGCAGCGCGGCGCCGAACCGGCGCCAGCGGCGCACCAGTCGTACGCCGAAGAACCCCGCCACGACCACACCGGCGGACATCAGCAGGCTGTGCAGGCCGGCGATCGTGCTGGAGGTGCCCAGTTCCTCACGTAGCAGCGGAATGCTGGGACCCAGCCCGTAGATGAACCAGGTGTAGGCGCCGAGCGTGATGAACGTGGCAACGGTGGCCGCGTCGACACCAACTGGCGCGGGTTTGCGGTCAGCGAAGTCGTCGACCGAGTTCACCACGGTGCTGCGGCCAGAGGACCGGAGCCGATGTCCCGGTTCCGGGTGCGCCGCGGACCCAAGGGAACCGGCCGTGCGTGGTGACGTGCGGACCGATCAGCCGAACCCAGGTCCGGGCGCCGCTGAATCCGCATGCCATTCAGGCTGCCAGACAACCGGCGGCGGTGACCAGCGGGCCGGGTGTCGCTGGCCGCGAAATGTCCGCCGCGGCGGTGCACCTGCCGCGGTTTCACAGCAATTGTGGGGTCGCCGCAGGATCTTGCCGTCAGTTAGCCAAGGGCTGGCCGTCCGTTGTGAGGTGCCCTCCTGGCGTCAATGCAAAGGAGAGTCAGAAACCGTCACACCTTCACGCGCGACGCGTCCCGGGCTCCACAGGGCAAACAAGGAGAAGGTCGCTATGGCACGCCACGCCCGGTGCCCGGACCAACCGGGCGAGCAATTCGAACTCCTTGCCCGCAGAATGATCTCCTTCCCGGCCCCGCGCCTTCCGGGCACTGAGATCCACGTCCAGCTCGCCGACCTGCAGCAGATGGT
>DASQFG010000578.1:0-6097 GCA_035633315.1 Nakamurella sp.
GAATGGGCGCCGCGGGTGCTGATCGCCAACTCGAACCTGGTGGGGGACTGGGCGAACTGGCCGGAATTCCGCCGGCTGGAGGCGCTCGGCCTGACCATGTACGGGCAGATGACGGCCGGGTCCTGGATCTACATCGGTTCGCAGGGAATCGTGCAGGGCACCTACGAAACCTTCGCCGCGGTCGCCGAGAAACTCGCCGCGGCCCGGCCCGCCGGCAGCATGGGACCGGGTCTGGCCGGCACGCTCACCATCACCGCCGGGCTCGGCGGGATGGGCGGTGCGCAGCCGCTGGCGGTCACCATGAACGGCGGAGCGGTGCTGTGCATCGAATGTGATCCGGCCCGCGCCGAGCGCCGGGTCGCCACCCGCTACCTCGACGTTCTGGCCGACAACCTCGACCACGCTATCGATCTCGTGCTGAGCGCGAAGCGCGACAAGGAGGCGCTGTCCGTCGCGGTGATCGGCAACGCCGCCGAGGTGCTGCCGGAACTGCTGCGCCGCGGCATCGAGGCCGACGTGGTCACCGATCAGACCAGCGCGCACGACCCGCTCGCCTACCTGCCGATCGGGGTCGGCATCGAGGAATGGCACGAGTACGCGGCGGCCAAGCCCGAGGAGTTCACCGACCGGGCCAGGGCGTCGATGGCCGCGCACGTCGAGGCGATGGTGGGGTTCGCCGACGCCGGCGCGGAGGTCTTCGACTACGGCAACTCGATCCGCGGGGAGGCGCAGCTCGGCGGCTACCAACGTGCCTTCGATTTCCCCGGTTTCGTTCCCGCGTACATCCGGCCGTTGTTCTGCGAGGGAAAGGGGCCTTTCCGCTGGGTCGCGCTGTCCGGTGACCCCAGGGACATCTACGCCACCGACCGTGCCGTGCGGGAACTGTTTCCGGACAACGACAACCTTCAACGCTGGATGCGCCTTGCCCCCGAACGCATTGCGTTCCAGGGACTTCCGGCACGGATCTGCTGGCTCGGAGCGGGAGAGCGGCACCTGGCCGGGTTGCGGTTCAACGAGATGGTGGCCTCCGGCGAGCTGCGTGCGCCGGTGGTGATCGGCCGAGATCACCTGGACTCCGGCTCGGTGGCCTCGCCGTACCGGGAGACCGAGTCGATGGCCGACGGCAGCGACGCGATCGCCGACTGGCCGCTCCTCAACGCGCTGGTGAACACCGCGTCCGGGGCCAGCTGGGTGTCGATCCACCACGGCGGCGGCGTCGGGATCGGCCGGTCCATCCACGCGGGTCAGGTGTCGGTGGCTGACGGCACCGAGCTGGCTGCTGCCAAACTGGAGCGCGTGCTGACCAACGACCCCGCGATGGGGGTGATCCGGCATGTCGATGCCGGCTACCCGGAGGCCAGGTCGACGGCCGACCGCCTGCGCCTGGACATTCCGATGAACGCCCCGACACCCGCGCCGGCACCCGCACCGACACCCGCGCCGATCCTGCAGGGGAGCAGCTCATGACGTTCGGCCTTCCGCCCGCCGACGGCACCAGGTTCGCCTCCGCCTGGTCCGACCTGGCCCTGGTGGGCCGCGACCACCGCTGGGGCGGCTACTCCCGCCACGGGTTCGACGACGCCGACTCCCAGCTCCGGCAGTGGTTCACCGAGCAGGCCACCCGGCGCGGCCTGGACGTGGAGAACGACAGGAACGGCAACGTCTGGGCCTGGTGGGGCGAGCCGGGCACCGACTGCGTGGTGACCGGCTCGCACCTGGACTCGGTGCCCGGCGGGGGAGCTTTCGACGGCCCGCTCGGGGTGGTCTCCGGTCTGCTGGCCATCGACGAGCTGAAGCTGCGCGGGGTCACCCCGGCCCGGCCGGTCGCGGTGGCCTGTTTCGTGGAAGAGGAGGGCGGCCGATTCGGGTTGCCCTGCTTGGGATCGCGGTTGATGACCGGGGCCCTCGACCCGGATCACGCCCGCCGGCTGCACGACCCGGACGGGGTGTCGCTGGCCGAGGCGGCCAAGAAGGCGGGCCTCGATCCGGCGGGGATGGGACCCGATCCGGCCCGGCTCGCCTCCATCGGCACGTTCGTCGAACTGCACATCGAGCAGGGCAGGTTGCTGGCCGCCGCGAACCCGGCCGCCGTGGTCGGCATCGGCTCGGAGATCGTCGCGCACGGCCGCTGGCGGTTCACCGTCACCGGCCAGGGCAACCACGCCGGCACCACGGCATCGGCCGACCGTCACGACCCGATGATCCCGGCCGCGGCCGGCGTCCTCGCCGCCCGGCGGGAGATCGGCAACTTCCCGGGCTCGGTCGCCACGGTGGGGCGGATCCACCCGATTCCCGGCGGCACCAACGTCATCGCTTCGTCCGTGCAGTTCTGGCTGGACGCGAGGCACGAATCGCCGGTGGTCACCGCGAGGCTGGTCGACGCGATCGCCGCTGCGGTCCGGCAGGAGGCCGCCGCCGAGGGCTGCGCCGTGGTGGTGCAGCGCGAGTCGATGTCCGACCGGGTGATACTCGACCCCGGACTCGGGTTGCAGCTCTCGGCGCTGCTGTCCGCGCCGGTGGTCCCGACCGGCGCCGGGCACGATGCCGGCATCCTCGCCCCGCACGTGCCGACCGCGATGCTTTTCGTGCGCAACGACTCCGGCATCTCCCACGCTCCCGAGGAATACGCCGATCTGGCCGACTGCGTGATCGGTGTGGACGCGCTGGCCGACGTGCTGGAAGAACTGGTGAAGTGACACAGGACTCTGCCGGCGCGGTGTTCCGGTGCGAGGCCGCGTGGATCGGCGGGGCTGTCCGGCGGGACGTCCAGATCCGCGCGGTCGGTGGGTTGATCGAGTCGTTGTCCGAAGCCGGCGCGCCGATCGCGGCCGGCGACACCCTGGAGGACCTGCCCGGGTTGGTGGTTCCGGGATTCGCCGACGCGCATTCGCATGCGTTCCACCGGGCGCTGCGCGGGCTGACCCACAACAGCGGCGGCACCTTCTGGACATGGCGCGACCTGATGTACTCACTCGCCGACCGGCTGACCCCGGATACCTTGCGGGACTTGGCGTTCGCCACCTACGTGGAGCTGCTCTGCGCCGGCTACACCTCTGTCGGGGAGTTCCACTACCTGCACCACCAGCCCGGCGGCCGGCGCTACGCCGACCCGAACGCCATGGGGTTGGCGGTCGCGGACGCTGCGCAGCAGGCCGGGATCGACCTGACCCTGCTCGACGTCGCTTACCTGGCCGGCGGTTTCGACGCGCCGCTGTCGGCGGTTCAGCAGCGGTTCTCCGACGGCACCGTGCAGGCCTGGCGGGAGCGGGTGGAGGAGCTCCGCCGTGTCCCGCGGCTCGGCCTGCGGGTGGGAGTCGCGGCCCACTCCGTGCGCGCCGTCCCCGCCCGTGATCTCCCGGTGGTGGCCGAAGCCGCCATGGGTGGCCCCTTGCACGCCCACCTGTCCGAGCAACACGCAGAGAACCAGGCGGCCCTCACCGCGACCGGGCTGACCCCGACCCAGCTGCTGGCCGAGTCCGGTGCCCTGGGACCGGCGACGGCGCTGGTGCATGCCACCCACCTGACCAGGGACGACATCGACGTGATCGGCCGGAACCGGTGCTTCGCGGTCATCTGCCCGACCACGGAGGCCGACCTCGCGGACGGCCTCGGACCGGTCGCATCGCTGTCCCTGGCCGGCGCCCGACTCACCCTCGGCGGCGACCAGCACGTCATCGTCGACCCCTTCGCGCAGGCGCGCGGGCTCGAGTACGGCGAACGGCTCTCCTCCGGGCAGCGCGGGGTGTTCTCCCCGGCGAGGTTGCTGGACGTGGCGACGCGGGAATCGCACGCGGCGATCGGCTCACCGGGCGGCCGGCTGGAGGTCGGCGCACCGGCGGATCTGGTGGCGATCCGCACCGACAGCGCGCGCACCGCCGGTGCCGACCATGGACAGCTGGTGATGTGCGCCTCGGCGGCCGATGTCCACGCCGTTGTGGTCGGCGGTGTGGTGCGGGCCCGTTCGGGGAACCATGTGACGTACGGGGATCCAGGACCGCTGCTGGCCGGCGCGATCGCGAGGGCCTGGCGGTGACGCGCGGCGGGTCCGGGCGCGCGAAAGAGGGCGGTGTGGCAGGGTTGACGGTGGCACAGCCGGTGACGCACTCGAAATCCATTCTGGTCCAGGGGATCTCGGAGCTGGTGACGAACGATCCGGCGGCCGGCCCCGCCCTGATCGGTCGGGTGCGGGGCGCGTCGCTCATCCTCGACGACGGCGCCATCGGTTGGATCGGTCCCGCGTCGTCAGCCCCGGCCGCGGACACCACGATCGACGTGGGCGGCCGCGCGGTGCTGCCGGGCTGGGTGGACTCGCACTCGCACGTGGTGTTCGCGGGCGACCGGTCCGTTGAGTTCTCCGCCCGAATGTCCGGAAAGCCCTACAGCGCCGGCGGAATCGTCTCAACGGTGTCCTCGACCAGGGCCGCGGGTGATTCCGAGCTGCTGGCCATCGCCCGGCGGCACCGTGCCGAGATGATCGCCGGCGGCACTACCTGCATGGAGACCAAGACCGGCTACGGGCTCACGGTGGCGGACGAGGTCAGGTCGGCGAGGACGGCGCAGGCGGCGGGATTCGACGAGATCACCTTTCTGGGCGCGCATGTCGTGCCGCCGGAGTACGCGAAGGACCCCGAGGGATACGTGGACCTGGTGTGCGGACCGATGCTCGACGCGGTGGCCCCGCTGGTGCGGTGGATCGACGTGTTCTGCGAGGACGGTGCTTTCGACGGGGCGCAGTCCTTGCGGGTGCTGGCCGCCGGGATCCGCAAGGGACTGGGCTTGCGGGTGCACGGCAACCAGCTCGGTCCCGGTCTTGGCGTCCGGGTGGCGGTCGACGCCGGCGCCGCGTCCGTCGATCACTGCACGCACCTGACCCGGAAGGACGTCGACGCGCTGGTCGGGTCGGACACGGTGGCCACCCTGCTGCCGGCCTGCGACCTGTCCACCAAGCAACCAGCCGCGCCCGGCCGGTTGCTGGCCGACGCCGGGGCACGGATCGCGCTGGCCTCGAACTGCAATCCCGGCTCGTCGTACACCTCGTCGATGAACCTGGTGGTCGCGCTCGCGGTGTTGCAGTGCGGTCTGACCCCGGACGAAGCGGTCCACGCGGCGACGGCGGGCGGGGCCCGCGCGCTGCGCCGGGACGACGTGGGCGTGCTGACGGTCGGGGCACGGGCGGATCTGCACGTGCTGGACGCACCGAGCCACGATTACCTCGCCTACCGGCCAGGGGTGCCGATGACCCACGCGGTGTTCCGGCGGGGCGTCCAGGTGGCCTGAGGTCCAGGTGCGGCCGGGGCGAGGAGAGAACCGAGAAGTGGGATCATCCCGACGTGCAGATCCCGACCTTCGATCCCCGTCCCGACATCCGGTTGATCGCCGCCGACATGGACGGCACGCTGCTGGATGACGACAACGAGTTGCACGAGCACTTCTGGCCGTTGGTGCACGAACTGAACCGTCGGGGCATTCTGTTCTGCCCGGCCAGCGGGCGACAGTACTTCAACCTGCGCGAACGCTTCGCCGACATCGCTGACGAGATCATGTTCATCGCCGAGAACGGTACCTACGTGGTCCGTCAGGACCGTGAGGTGAGCTCGGATTGCCTGGAGTTGCCGGACGCCCGCTGTTTGGTGTCCACCGTGCGGGAAATGGTCGCGGCCGGGGTAGACGCCGGAATCGTCATCTGTGGCAAGCGGTCGGCGTACATCGAGCGCACGGACCCGCCGTTCCGCGCCGAGGTGGGCCGCTACTACACCCGGCTGAAGGTCGTCGACGACCTGCTCGAGGTGTCCGACGACGAAGTGCTGAAGGTCTCGGTGTTCGACTTCGGATCCGCCGAGCACAGCACCGCGCCGGGCCTGGCGGGCTTCCATCTGACGCATCTGGTGACCGTGTCCGGTGCGCACTGGGTGGACATCACCAGCCTGACCGCGAACAAGGGTCGGGCGATCCGGCACCTGCAGGAGGCGTTCGCCATCACGCCGGCTCAGACGATGGTGTTCGGCGATTTCCTCAACGATCTGGAGATGATGGACGCCGCCGACTACTCGTTCGCGATGGACAACGCGCACCCGCTGCTGCGCGAGCGCGCCCGCTA
>DASQFG010000579.1:0-1649 GCA_035633315.1 Nakamurella sp.
GTGGCGATCGGCTTTTCCACCTCCGGCGCCCGGCAGGGCGACATCGTCGAACGCGCCCTCGAGGTGACCAGGGCCGACGCGCGGCTGTTCTCCGCCGTGCAGGCGACCTGGAACCTGCTGGAGACCAGCGCCGGGCCGGCCTTGCAGGCGGCGTCCCGGCGAGAACTCACCGTGATCGTCAAGGAGTCGCTGGCGAACGGGCGGCTGGTCACCGAGCCACCGGATGCCCTCCTCGAGGTCTGCGCGCGCATCGGCGCCGCGCCCGACGCCGTCGCGCTGGCAGCCGCTGCCGCGCAGCCCTGGGCGAACCGGGTGCTGATCGGCGCTGCCGGGGTCGAGCAACTGGCCGCGAACCTGCGCGCGGATCAGGTGGAGCTGACCCCCGCCGACAGCGCCCTGCTGTCCGGCTGCGCCGAGGATCCAGAGGACTACTGGGCGCACCGCTCCGGCCTGCCGTGGCGCTAGTCGGGTTGATCCACCGGCGGTCACACTCCGGGGGATCAGTGCTGATCGGTGCGCTCCGTGGCGGCCGGGTCGATCAGGTCCACCGGTTCCCCGACGCGGGCCGGACCGCGGCGAGGCCGCTGTCCAGCTCGTCCAGGATCCGAACCGTCTCCACCACCAGCGTGCCGAGGAACACCCCGCGGGCCAGGTTCGCGGCCAGCATGTCGGCCAGATCGGCGTTGATCTCGGCGATCTTCGAGCGGGCCACCTCGACCGCCCGGTGCGCGGTGCCGCCGGTCACCACCACGCGGGCGTCCTTCTCTGCCCGCAGCAGGGTGTGTGCGAACGCCTCGATGGCCCGTGCGGTCGCGAACAGCGTTGCCGACGCCATCGGCATCGGCGGCTGCAGGCCGTCCTGCGCCGGCACCTTGGTCGCGATGTCCCTGACGGTCCTGGCCAGCGTGCGGACCTGCACCTCGACGATCTGCAGGGTGTCGTTGGCCTGCTGCAACCGGCCGAGCGCGCTGGCCCAGGAAGCCCGGCCCGGGTGCAGTTCCAGCGACTGCGCGGCGCGGTCGACGTCGGATTCGGCGGCGGTGGAGATCCGGCCCTGCTCGCGGGCCCCTCGCAGCCAGCCGGTCGCCTGCTCGATCCGCCACGGCTGGCTGATCCCGTCCGCGACGGCCGACAGCACGTCGACGACGCCGTCGCTCAGCTCTGTCACCGACCTGGTCGCGGCCGAGACGTAGTTCGGCGGCACGATGGCGAAGTTCACCACGACCGCGACCCCCGCCCCGATCAGCGTGTCGAGGAATCGTTGCCCGCTCTGCGCGCTGCCGAGGGCCAGCACGAACAACCCGTTGATCGGGATCTGCGCGGCGGCACCGCCGTTGAGCCGCAGGACCTTCCCGACCAGGAATCCCAGCGCCACGATCAGGCTGATCGACCAGGCGTGCAGTCCGATCAGGCCACCCAGCCAGATGGCCACCACGATGCCGATCAGCACCGCGACAACTTTCTCCACGGCGTCCCGGATGGAGGCCCGCACCGTCAGCAGGGCGATCAGCGACGCGGTGATCGGAGCCCAGATCGGTGAGGGTGAGTCGAGCAGCCAGCCCGCCAACGCCCACGACACCCCGGCGGAGACCGCGATCTTCAGCGCCTGCCACAGCACATTCCGGTCGATCCCGAGCAGTTCGGACAGC
>DASQFG010000580.1:0-4304 GCA_035633315.1 Nakamurella sp.
GGGTCAGGCCGGCCGATTCCGGCTGGCGGGCGGTCGACTGGATGTAGGCGGCCCACACGATGCCCACACCGATACCGGGTCCGATCGCGGAGAGGCCGTACCCGAGGGTGCCGACGTTGCCGGTGACTTCGGCGAGCTGCGTTGCCGCTGCAAGTGATGACATGGGGGTGCTTCTCCCTTTCATGAGATCCGGTGCGCGGATCCTGGTGGTCAATCGCTGGCCGCGCCGGTGCGGGCCAGGTAGTGCTGGGCGGTGGTCGGTCTTAGCGGGGCTGGTACTGAGGTGCGCTGGTACTGCGGCGCGCTGCTACCGCGAAACTGTCAGTGCGAGTCGGCCAAGGAGGATTCCAGGTAGATCGCGGTCAGCAGCACGAAGACGTACGCCTGCAGCGAGCAGATCAGCAATTCGAAGAACACCAGGCCGAGGCTGCCGATGAACGGCAACAATCCCAGCACGTAATTGACCGGAGTACCGGTCCCCCACAGGTACAAGGTCCCGACCGCCGCAATGGTGATCAGCATGTGACCGGCGAACATGTTGGCGAACAACCGGATGGCGAGTGTGAACGGCCGCAGGATGATGTTCGACAAGAACTCGATGGGAATCAGCAGAAGGTGCATTGCCACGGGAATTCCGGGGATATAGCACATGAGCTTGAAGAAACCGAAGAAACCGTGCTTCCTCATGCCGACGCCCATGTACAGCACCCAGACCATGCCGGCCAGCAACACCGGGATCGCGAAATGCGAGGTCACCGGTAGCTGGGCGAACGGAACGATGCCCCAGAGGTTCTGGATCAGGATGAACACGAACAGCGAGGTCAGGAAACCGGCCCAGGGCTTGCCGTGCTTGCCCAGAATCTCGATGGCGACACCGTTACGAACGAACCCGTAGATGGCCTCGCCGGCGAATTGCAGCTTGCCCGGCAGCATCGCCGTCTTCCGCGACGACGCGATGAAGAATCCGATGACCAGCACCGTGCCGAGGACCAGCAGCACCATCGCCTTGACGGACGCGATGACGGTGCCGTCGCCGATACGGTCGAAGAAGAACGAGTGCTCGACGGTGGGCGCCTCGAACTCTTCGCCGTCCGCGAGGAACGCCTGTGACAGCAGGCTCAGGGACACTCGGTCTCCCTTCGGGTGGCGGCCGGAGGTGGCCCATCTCGTCGTTGAGGCTTGTCTGTGTTGTGCTCTGGAGTGCTGGACTGCGAGGTGCTGGACTGCGGGATGCCGGCGAACTCCTCGTGCCGGGCAATCTGTCGAGCGATGGGGCTGGCGGTGCCGGAATGACGGGTGGTACTTGCAGCGCGTAGGGCCGGGGACATCTCCGCCGCGTTCGGCGTACCCACCTTCGCGATCACCGCGTAGATGCCGAGCGCCATGCCGAGGATCAAACCTATCGGGGTCATCAGGCGGGTACCCCACCAGTGATCCAGTAACCAGCCGACTCCGCCCCAAACGAGGAAGCCGCCGATCAGGGTGGTCATCACGGCCCAACCCTCGTTCGCCGCGGGCGAGGGCGGACGGGCTTGGACTGGCATCTTCATGGCGTGACGGACACTATCAGCTGACCGTAGGCGTCGCTGCTCGTTGGTGGTGACCTGGCGCACCCGGCGCAGCTCGTCGGCGGAGCCGGTCGCGACTCGCCATGGATCAGTCGGGATCGACGTAGAAGATCTTGAGCGTCCACACGTACCGCATGTGCGCGCCCAGCCAGCAGAACAGCCCGAGGCCGATCGCGCCGGCCATCCAGCGGGTGTTGACCAGGCCGTCCGTCGGCATCGCGACCAGCACGATGCCCAGTGCGACCACCTTGATCACATAGGTGAAAAGCGCTGCCAGCATGACCGTTGTGGGGTTGGTCGACCCGACGTGGGCGATCACCACGGCCGACACCGTGAAGAAGGCGCCGACGATGGCAGTGCCCAGCACGACGCCGAGAACCGCGCCGAAGCCGGAAGTGATGGCAGCAATCACACCGAGCACGAGTCCGCCGGCCAGCAACGCGGCCCAGCAGAGCCTCAGGTGGCCGAGCGACCAGATCCCCGCGGACCGGCTGCGATCGGCGATCAGCTGGGTGGCTCTTGCCTGCTCGGTCAGATCGACCAGCGCCCGCTGGGTGGGAGGCTGCTGGGTCGGAGACATCTGGGTCGACGGTGGGGTCGGAGGTGCCTGGGTCGGAGGTGTCTGGGTCGGAGGTGCCTGGGTCGGAGATGCCTGGGTCGGAGGTGCCACGGAACGGATGTCACGCCCGTCACCCGTCACACTGCCACCTCCGATTCCACCGTTGTCTTGTCCATTCCCTGCGCCCGTGCCAGCCTGCGCGCGCGTACCCGCGGCCAGACCGAGAACGTGACGGCGACCGCAATCAGTACGAAGATCGCCACCCCGGCGGCGACCATGGCCGCGTCACGGGTGACGAAAGCCAGCGACACGGCGCCACCAGCCAGCACGAACGCCCAGAGGTAGAAGATCAGCACCGCCTGCCGATGAGTGTGCCCGATCGCCAGCATCCGGTGGTGCAGATGCTGTTTGTCGGCACTGAACGGGTGGCGGCCCTCCTTGGTGCGCCGGATCACCGCCATCAGGAAGTCCAGCAACGGAATGAACACCACCGCCAGGGCGACGATCAGCGGCGCCAGCAGGGCGATGGTGGACCGCGGCCCGAACGTGGACGGGTCGAGCTTCCCGCCGGCGCTGACCGTGGCGCCGGCCATCGCCAGCCCGATGAACATGGCCCCGGAATCGCCCATGAAGATCCGCGCCGGGGAGAAGTTGTGCGGCAGGAAGCCGATGCACGCCCCCACCAGCGCCGCGGTGATCAACGGCGGCTGGGAGGCGGAGCTGGTGTCCCCGGACAATGCCAGCTGGCGGGCGGAGAACACGAACAGCGCGGTGGCCGAGATGGCCGCGACCCCGGCCAGCAACCCGTCCAGCCCGTCGATGAAGTTCATCGCGTTGGTGAGCACGACCGTGAGCAGCACCGTCAGCACCATGCCCTGGGTCTGGTCCAGGCTGACCAGGCTGCCGCCCGTCGGCCCGCTGCCCGGCAGCCAGAGCACCTGCCACTGCACACCGAACAGCACCATCACCCCGGCCGCCAGGATCTGCCCGGCCAGCTTGGCGACGGCGTCCAGGTCGAAGCGGTCGTCCAGCACGCCGATCAGGCAGATCAGCCCGCCCGCTGCCAGCACTCCGACGATCTCGGACGAGGAAATGAACGCGGACCCCAGCGCGGGGAGCTGCAGCGCCATCAGCACGGCGGCGGCGAACCCCGCGTAGACCGCGACTCCGCCCATCCGCGGGATGGGTAGCGAGTGCACGTCCCGATCCCGGATCGGCGTCACCACACCGGCCCTGACGGCAATCAACCGCACGACGCCGGTCAACAAGAAGGTGACAACGACGGCCGTCCCAAAAACCAGTGCGTACTCCCGCACCGGGATGGTGTAGTCCGTCACCCGCCCAGGGTAGTGCCGGGGAGCCGAATTCCCCGCTGCGGCGCCGTGCAGTGCGCGTCAGCAGGCGCGCAGCGTAGCCGAAGGCGCGCCGAGCGTCATCCCACATCGTCGATCACGACGGGAATAGCGTCGAGCCACGCAAGAATCCGGCGAAATCGCGCAACCGGGGCCCAACTGCATCGTCGTAATGGTGTAGCTCCGATTCGACCTCACCGGTTAAGGCCCGATGCCCGGGCCCATACCCGCCGGGGAGAACACCGAATCAGAACTGAGCCCCAAGCCGGGAGCTGCCCGCAGGCCCGATTCCGATATGCCGTCGGATCGGGCCTTCGGGCTTGAGGAACCGCGCTAAGAATCGGCGCGGACCTCGCCGACGACCTCCCGCAGCCGATCCAGCGACACCGCTCCCTGACGCAGCACCCGCGGGACCTCTCCGGTGAGATCCACCACGGTGGACGCCACCCCGATCGGCGCCGGCCCACCGTCCAGATACACCGCGACCTCCTCGCCGAGCTGGTCGACGGCGGCGGCCGCAGTGGTCGCCGGTGGCATCCCACTGCGGTTCGCGCTGGACACCGCCATCGGCCCGACCATCCGCAGCAGGTCGAGCGCGACCGGATGCAGCGGCATCCGCACCATCACGGTGCCGCGGCTGTCGCCCAGATCCCAGCTCAGCGACGGCGCGTGTTCGATCACCAGCGACAACCCGCCCGGCCAGAACGCCTCGATCAGGGTGCGCGCCACCGGTGAGACGGCCATCGTCAGGCCGTCGATCGTGGTCCAGGAACCCACCAGCACCGGCACCGGCATGTCCGGTCCGCGGCCCTTGGCGGCGAGCAG
>DASQFG010000581.1:0-4915 GCA_035633315.1 Nakamurella sp.
TCACTGTCACTCCGACGGTGCACTCCGGCGGTGTGCTCGTCACCCGCCATCTGCGGGACTGGACCGGGCTGTCGGGCACCGAACGCGCCCAGGTGAGGTACCTCCTGCTGCAGAACGGTGACGATCCCATCCCGAAGTCCGAGGCCCCGCTGCTGTGGCGGACCCGGAGTGGCTCGGCCCGGACGCGACCCGGCCGCATGGCGCCCCGCGGGGTACCCGATGGCTGCCGGTGACGGCCTTCTTCACCAGTTCATCGACATGCAGAACGCGCTGCACCCGACCCCGGGGTGTTCGGCGAGGGCGGCCACGACTTCCACAGGACCATCCCGGAGCCGCTGCGATCGGTCTTCTCGTTGACAGCCACCGACGAGCCGATGGCCCGCGGCAGCAGGCGCTGCGGCTGCGCGAACTGGGGTGGGAAGCCAAGCGGCGGTGGGACGCCACCCGGTCGATGCCGGCTGCGGAGCAGCAGCAAGTCCGCGCCGCGCTGGACGAGACGGTGTCCGAAGTGGGTCGGGCACGAAGTCGACGACGCCGGGATCGAGGCGATCATCAAGGCCGATACCTGAGCCGGGCTCGATCAGCGTTTTCGACCAGCGTTTCGATCACCGGTTCGATCACCACGGGCGGGTCAACCCAGCACCCGCACCTCGCACCTCGCCGAGGGAATTCCCACCAGCTTCGCGTCCGCCGTCAGCACCGGCACCGCCAGCACCTCCGCCCACGCGAGGTACGCCGCATCGTACGGTGTCGCGTTGTCGCGCAACTCCCATATCCTCTGCAGGACTTGACCTTCCAACGGCAAACTCAAGATCACCATGGATTGGAAAAGGGCGAAGGCAGCGTTGCCGTCCTCGCGGGTCAGCGGCCCCCGCGTCAGCCGACGCAGAGCGTTGACCACCTCCGCCGGTTGATGGCTCGGCGCCGCCCAGTCGAGATCACGGCTCAAGGCCTCGCGGGCTCGCCCGGCGCCCCCGGGCTCCCCCACGAGTACTGCGACGACGACCGACGCATCAACCACGATCACGGCTGATGATCACGACCGATGATCACGATGCCGCAACGCCGTCACGACCCGTCCGGATCTCATTGACGATTGTCGGCAGCGGTACTCCGACGCCGATGGGGTCGATCTCGAGCAACTCCCTGTTCCGGGCGAACCTCGCCTCGCGCTCCAGGACGGCCAACACGTACTGCTGGAGAGACTGACCCTGGCGCCTGGCGGCAACCGTCAGGGCGTCATGCACGTGCGGTGGAACGTCCCGAGTCGTGATGGCACCCATGCAGACATACTAGCCGCGATGTGCCAGCATTACGCCTGCACGCCGGTTGCGCGACTGATGTCGCGTCACCGTTCGGCCGGCGCATCCGGTGCCTTCAGCCGGTCACCCAGCGGCGGCGCCGAGGACGCGCCGGGATGACCGGCACCCAACGTGGACGAACCCGGCTGCGCCGTCAGGCCGAGCCGGTCGATGATCTCGGCGGCCAGCTCTGCGGGCCGGCGCCCGAGGTTCACCACCAGGGTGTTCTCGTCGGGACCGGGCGGTTCCAGCGTGTCGATCTGGGAATCCAGCAGGGTGGTTGGCATGAAATGGTCCAGCCGTGCGCTGAGCCGCCGCTCGATGATGTCCTTATCGCCCGCCAGGTGCACGAACACGACGTGGTCGCCGCGCATCCGATCCCGGTAGATCCTTTTCAACGCCGAGCAGGTGATGATTCCCGGGAGCCCTGCGGCGGTGTGCTCGCGGATCCACGCGGCCACCGAGTCCAGCCATGGCCAGCGGTCTTCGTCGGTGAGCGGGATCCCGGCGTTCATCTTCTCCACGTTCGCGCTTGGATGCAGGTCGTCGCCCTCCTCCAGATCCCAGCCCAGCTGGCCGGCGAGAATGCCTGCCACGGTGGACTTTCCGGATCCCGAGACGCCCATGATGACGAGCACGGGTTGCTGCCGGTCCAGGTTCTCCGCGGCCATGTGTCCCGCAATCTGCGCTGATCGGGCGCGGCCATTGGTGTCCCAGTGCCGCGCAGCTGAATCCTCTCGCGGCAGTCCTCATCTGCGACTCGCCGCTCTGGTCAAGCATGCTGGTCAAGCATGGCAGTTCGGTCGAGACGCTGACCGATGCCGGCGGCCGCCGCCTGCGGATGCCCGGTCGTTCAGACTGATGCGATGACCACCGGTTACTCGGGCACACCGCTGCCGCGCAAGCTCGGGGTGACGCCGGACGCGCGCGTGCTGGTGATCAAGGGCCCGGACGGATTCGATCCCGGCGCACCGTTCCACCGCCGCCCGGGCCGCGAGCCGTACGACGTGGTGCTGCTCTTCTGCCTGGATACCGCCACCCTGCACCGGCAGTTCGACACGGCCGCTGCGCGACACACCACCTCCGGGATGATCTGGGTCTGCTGGCCCAAGCGGGCGTCAGGGCTGCAGACCGACCTGAACGAGAACGTCGTGCGCGAGTACGGCCTGGCCCACGGCCAGGTCGACGTCAAGGTCGCCGCGATCGACGCCACCTGGTCGGGTCTGAAGTTCGTCACCCGGCTGCGTGACCGCTGAACGGGGCGCCGGGCTCCTCGGCGCCCCACCTTGTCAGCGCGGATCAACTTGCCGAGCGCGGATGATCGTCGGGGTTGTGGGACCGGTGAGGCACGAGTTGCCCTTTTCGGCCGCGCAGTCGATGTTGATCCGCGCCACGGGAGGGTGCGCCACGGGTGTTTGACTGACCGCATGACGAGCGTCCTGGTGAACGGCCCGGCCAGTTGGAACATGCTGGTCGAGCTGGAGGCGCTGCCCGAGCCGCGCCCGCACATGCAGTTCGCCCTCGGCCACCGCTGGGGCCTGGGCGGGACATCGGCGGGGAAAGCGCTGAACCTGGCCAGGCTCGGCGTTCCCACCACCCTGCGGACGGTGCTCGGGTCCGACCCGGACGCGGCGGGCATCGGAGCGGCGCTGGCCCATCCACTCCTCTCGATCATCCCGGATGTGGTCGACGGACCCTCCGAGCACCACCTGAACTTGATGTCGGCGGCCGGCGAACGGGTGTCGATCCACCTCGACGTCACCGGACTCCCGCCCGACCTCCCGGTCGGCTTGCTGGACGCCCTCGATCGGGCCGACATTGCGGTCATCGACCTGGCCGGCTGGTCCATCCCCGTGCTCAGCGCCGCGGCGGCCGCAGGGTGCCAGATCTGGTGCGACATCCACGATTACGACGGACTGGCCGACAACCATCGGCCGTTCATCGACGCAGCCGACGTACTGGTGGTCAGCGCCGACCGGCTCACCGACCCGGACGCGTTCCTCGCCGAATGCGTGAACAACGGTACCGACCTGGCGGTGTGCACCCGCGGAAGCCAGGGCGCGCGGGCGTACTCCAGGACAGAAGGTCGGTGGGCAGTCGACGCGGTCACCGTCGAACACGTGGTCGACACGAACGGTGCCGGCGATGCCTTCGTGGCCGGCTTGCTGGCGGCCCGGCTCGACGGCCGGCCGCTGGAGGAGTCCCTGCGCTGGGCATCGGCTACCGGGGCGCTCTGCGTGCAGTCCATCGAGTTGGTGTCGCCGGCCGTCAACCGGGAGTCGGTCCGCAAGCTGGCGGGACGGGCGATCACCACCCGGTGGTGACGACCGGGTGCGGACCTGACGAACCCGCGGCCTCGTACGCTGGGAACAGCGGCGCCGGAGCCGGGCGCCCGAGTCTGCCCGCACAGTCGGGATCCCGTCCTAGGAGGCACCACCATGCGTGACGCGGTCATCGTCGAGGCCGTTCGAACTCCGGTCGCCAAGCGCAATGGATCGCTGTCCGGCGTGCACCCGATCGACCTTTCGGCGCACGTGCTGCGGGCGTTGACGGAGCGCACCGGCTTGGATCCGGCTCTGGTCGACGACGTGATCTGGGGCTGTGTCTCGCAAATCGGCGAGCAGACCATGGATATCGCCCGCAGCGCAGTGCTGGCCGCGGGTTGGCCGACCTCTGTGCCCGGAGTGACCATCGACCGGCAGTGCGGTTCCTCCCAGCAGGCCGTACATTTCGCCGCAGCGGGGCTGATCGCCGGGCAGTACGACGTCGTCGTTGCCGGTGGCGTCGAGTCGATGTCACGCATTCCGATGGGCAGCACGCTGTCTTCCGGCGGTAGTCCGTTCACCGCCTTGGGCTGGAAGGCGCGCTACGGCGACGTCATTCCGCATCAGGGAATCGGCGCGGAGATGGTCGCCGAGCTTTGGAAGCTCACTCGCGGGCAGCTGGACGAATACAGCCTCGCGTCCCACGAGAAGGCCGCCGCCGCACAGGATGCGGGTCTGACGGCAGATCAGATCGTGCCAGTGCCGGGCTCTCTGACCGGGGGCGCCGCGGCCTCGGTGGACGAAGGGGTACGGCGCGGGGGCACCCTCGAAGCGCTCGGAGCGCTGCGCCCGGCCTTCGCCGACGACGGCGTCGTGACCGCCGGCAACTCGAGCCAGATCTCCGACGGCTCAGCGGCCTTGCTGATGACGACCTCGGAACGCGCTGCTCAGCTGGGACTTCGGCCCCTGGCCCGCATCCACACCGCGGTGCTGGCCGCCGACGACCCGGTGATCATGCTGACCGCCCCGCTACCGGCCACCCGAAAGGTTCTGGCGCGCAGCGGATTACGGCTCGACGAGATCGGCACCTTCGAGGTGAACGAGGCGTTCGCTTCCGTCCCTCTCGCCTGGCTGGCCGATATCGCCGGCGGCGACGCCGGCGTGGAGAAGGCGCTCAATCCGAATGGCGGCGCCATCGCGCTGGGCCATCCGCTCGGGGCCTCCGGCGCGCGGGCGATGACCGCGGTCGTGCATCATCTGCGCGCCACCGGCATCAGATACGGTCTGCAGACGATGTGCGAGGGCGGCGGCCAGGCCAATGCCGTCATTGTGGAACGCCTGTAGTCCCAC
>DASQFG010000582.1:0-13690 GCA_035633315.1 Nakamurella sp.
CGCGGCTGCGTTCGGGCATGCGAGGACTGACGGTGCCGTCTGATATCCAGATCCCATGACGACCGCACCCCCGGCGACCCGCGGCACCCGCCGGTCTGCCGCGGGCGCACGGCAACCGGCGGTCGAACTACCGGTGGCCAGGGTGGCGGTCGAGGTCTCGTTGGCGCATCTGGACCGGCCGTTCGACTACCTGGTGGACGAGCGGGACAGCGCCGCCGCACGGCCGGGGGTACGGGTGCGAGTCCGGTTCGCCGGGCGGCTGGTCGGCGGCTATCTGCTGGCCCGGCTCACGCAGTCCGAGCACCAGGGACGGCTCGGTTACCTCGAGCGGATCGTCTCGCCCGAGCCGGTGCTGACGGCCGAGGTTGCCGACCTGGCCAGGGCCGTGGCAGACCGCTACGCCGGCACCCTCGCAGACGTGCTGCGGCTGGCCGTCCCGCCGCGGCACGCCAAGGCCGAAGCCTCGCTCGCCGAACCGCCCGTGCCGTCGGTGCCGTCAGTCCCCTCGGCGCAGCCAGGGCCCTCGGACGCCGATGGATCGTCGGCGACCTGCCCACCGATACGGCTACACTTCGCCGCCGCACCGTCGACGGTCGCGCCGGTCGTCGATCCGG
Source organism: Nakamurella sp. (assembly GCA_035633315.1). GTDB lineage: Bacteria > Actinomycetota > Actinomycetes > Mycobacteriales > Nakamurellaceae > Nakamurella. The sequence continues at coordinate 615 of DASQFG010000582.1, forward strand.
CGTCACCCCCGCCGGGCGAGCACCCACCTGCATTCGAGCCCGCGGCTCAGTCGCTGCCACCGGCGGCAGCCGCGACCCAGGGCTGGGCCAGGTACCCCGCGGGCCCGGCCTTCCTGGCCGCCGTCCGCGACCGACGGCCCGCCCGCGCCGTGTGGCAGGCACTCCCCGGCGAGGATTGGCCGGCGAGGCTGGCGGACACCGCGGCCGTCGCGGCCCGCACCGGTCGCGGCGCGCTGATCATCGTTCCGGACGCCCGCGACCTGCACCGGCTGGACGTCGCGCTGGCCGCCGCGCTGGACGGCCACCCGCACCTGACGTTGGCCGCCGACCTCGGACCGGCAGAGCGCTACCGCCGGTTCCTAGCGGTCCGCCGCGGTGACGTCCGCGTCGTCGCCGGCACCAGGGCCGCGGTGTTCGCGCCGGTGGCCGACCTCGGCCTGGTGGCCGTCTTCGACGACGGCGACGACCTGCTGGCCGAACCGCGCGCACCGTACCCGCACGCCCGTGAGGTGCTGATGATGCGGTCGGCCGCCGGTTCGTGCGCACTGCTGGTGGGCGGGTTCGCCCGCACGGCCGAGGCGCAATTGATGCTCGACACCGGCTGGGCGCATCCGATCACGCCGGATCGGACTGGGCTCCGGGCGTCGGCGCCGCGGATCGAGGCGGCCGGGGACGATTACGCCACCGGCGCCACCTCCGCGGCCGCGCACGCCCGGCTGTCACCCGCTGCGTTCGCCGCGGCCCGGAGCGCGTTGGACGCCGGGGCGCCGGTACTCGTGCAGGTGCCGCGCAGCGGGTACCTGCCCACTGTGGCCTGCGCGCGGTGCCGCCGGCAGGCGCTGTGCCGGCGGTGCCACGGACCGCTGGCCCTGACCGCGGGTGCCGGACCACCCAGCTGCCGCTGGTGCGGCGTAGTGGAGGCCCACTTCCGTTGTGCTGCTTGTGGTTTCGGAAGCATCAGGGCGATGGCCGTGGGTTCGGCGCGGACCGCCGAGGAGTTCGGCAGGGCGTTCCCGGGGGTGAGCGTGTTGTCCTCGGGCGGGTCGAAGGTGCGGGCCACGATCCCGCCGCGGCCCGCCCTGGTCGTCGCGACGCCCGGCGCCGAACCGGTCGTCGCCGGCGGATACGGCGCGGCCCTGCTGTTGGACGGCAGTGCGATGCTCGCCCGACCAGATCTTCGCGCGGCGGAAGAGACGCTGCGCCGGTGGATGGCGGCGGCCGCGCTGGTCCGGCCGGCCGGCGACGGGGGGCGGGTGGTCATCGGCGCCGACGGGTCACTGCCGACCGTGCAGGCCATGGTGCGGTGGGATCCGGGCGGCCATGCCACCCGCGAATTGGCCGCCCGCCGGGAATTGGAGTTCCCGCCGTCGGTGGCGATGGCCTCGATAGAGGGTGACGGACCCGGGGTGCTGGCCGCCCTGGACATCCTGGCCGTACCGCCGGACGGAGAACTGCTGGGGCCGGTCGAACTGGAGGAACCCGGTCAGCAGCCCGAGCAGCCCGTCGCCACCGCCGACCCGGAGCCGCGGCTGCGGGCGCTGCTGCGAGCGCCGCTGGCGCAACGCAAGGCGCTGTGCGCGGCGCTGCAGGCCGTCGCCGCGTCCCGCTCGGCGCGCAAGGAGCCAGGCAGCGTGCGCATTCGAGTCGACCCGTCCGACCTTTTCTGACCAGGCGAACGGGGCCAGCCGACTGACCCGAAGACCGACCGCGGACCGACCGCGGACCGACCCCGGGACGTCAGCGCAGCCTGGCGAGCAGCCCGGCCTTCGCCGCCGGCCATTCCGAGGCCAGGATGGAGAGGACCACCGTGTCCCGGAACGTGCCGTCGGCTCGCACTTGATACCGCCGCAGCACACCTTCCCGGACCGCCCCCAACCGTGCGATCGCCGCCTGCGATCGGATGTTCAGCACGTCCGTCTGGATCTTCACCCGGCCGAAGCCGCACACCTCGAACGCGTGCGTCAGCAGCAGCAGCTTGCACTCCGGGTTCGCCGGGGTGCCCCACACCGACGGGGAGTAGCCGGTCCAGCCGAGGTGGATGCGGTCGTCCGGCAGCGACTGATCACCGAGGCTGGACGTGCCCACCACTGTTCCGGCGCTGCCCAGAGCGCTGGCGGCGACCAGCCGGACGGTGTAGGCCAGCCGTCCCCTGGAGGTGTCGGTGAGGGTGTCCTGCACGATCGACTGCATGGCGGCGACGTCAGCGGGACGACCGGCCGGGCCGCCGCCGTACCCGAACTCATACACCTGCGCGTCGTCCAGCGCGGTGAACAACCCGTCGGTGTCGCCAACCACCGTCCGGTCAAGCCGGACAACGGTCCCGATCAACGGGCGTCCATCGGGGGCGAGAGCAGTCATCGCGCTCCTTTCCCGAATCTTTCCAGGATCCGGAGGGCCGGCCGGAGGAGACCCGTGTGGCCCGCCCCCGCGGCGCTCCCGCACACTGTGTCAGGCACTGTCGAGGCCCAGGGCTCTGCTGGGAGCCACGCAACCACCGCACCGCCAGCACAGCAAACATAGTGATCTTGGAAAGGCCGATCCGCTGCGTATCGTCTTCGTCGGCACCCCCGAGGCGGCGGTGCCATCGCTGCGCGCCGTGCTCGCCTCCCGGCACCAGGTCGCCGCCGTCATCACCAGGCCCGACGCGAGGCGGGGCCGCGGCCGCACGCTGTCGCGATCGCCGGTCGGCGAGTTCGCCGACACCGCAGACGTTTCCGTCCTCACCCCGGAATCGGCACGGGCCCCGGAATTCAGGGAGCAGCTCGCCGCGCTCGGGCTGGACGCCGCGGTGGTCGTTGCCTACGGTGCGCTGCTGCCCGGCCCGGTGCTGGCCGTGCCGACCCACGGTTGGGTGAACCTGCACTTCTCCCTGCTTCCCGCCTGGCGCGGCGCCGCTCCGGTACAGGCAGCTATCAGGGCCGGCGACCAGGTCACCGGGGCCAGCACCTTCCGGCTCGACGAGGGCATGGACACCGGCCCGGTCTATGGAGTGGTCACCGAGACGATCCGCCCGCGGGACACCGCCGGCGAGCTGCTCGGCCGGCTCTCCGAGTCGGGTGCCGGCCTGCTCGTGGCCACCCTGGACGGCATCGAGGACGGCACCATCGCGGCGAAAACCCAACCATCCGAAGGAGTTTCGTACGCCGGCAAGCTGACGGCGACGGACGCCGAGATCGATTGGTCGGTGCCGGCGTTCGCGGTGGACCGCACCATCCGGTCGTTGACGCCGGCGCCGGGCGCGTGGACCGGATCGCCGTGGGGGCGGCTCGTCATCGGTCCGGTGGAACCGACCGGCGAATCCGGTTTGGCCGCCGGCGAACTGTCGGTCGCCAGGAAGGAGGTCCTGGTCGGCACCGGGACAGCGGCGGTCCGCCTCGGCCGGCTGACGCCACCGGGACGCCGGCCGATGCCGGCGGTCGACTGGGCCCGAGGCGTGCGACCGGAGTCCGGGCAGGTGCTCCGATGACGCCGAGCGACCCGCCGAGTGACCCGCCGACCAACCCACCCAACGATCCGCCACCGGGTCCGCACGGCGCGGGCGGTAACTCCGGCCGGCAACGGCACCGCCCAGCGGGCGGTCAGCCGGAGCGGACCAAGCGACGCGGGTCCAGCGGCCCGCCACGACGGCCGGCCACCCGCCGACCGCCCACCCCGGACGAAGCCAGGCGGGTCGCCCTTGACGTGCTGACCGCGGTCCGATCGCAGGGCGCCTACGCGAACCTCACGCTGCCGGGACTGCTCACCCGGCGGCGCATCACCGGCCGGGACGCCGCGCTGGCCACCGAGCTGACCTACGGCACCTGCCGGGCGCTGGGGCAGCTGGACGCGATCATCGGGGCGTGCGGCGACCGGGCCTTCGCGGACCTGGACGGCGTGGTCATCGACGCGCTGCGGTTGGGTGCCTACCAGTTGCTGCACACCAGGATTCCGCCGCACGCTGCGGTCTCGGCCACCGTCGACCTGGTCAGGGCCGGCGAGCGGCCGGGCGGCGCCGGGTACGTCAACGCGGTGCTGCGCAGGGTCAGCGAGGCGGACCTGCAGACCTGGATCGACCGGCTGGCTCCGGACGCCCGCACCGACCCGTACGGGCACCTGGCGTTCACCCGGGCGCACCCGCGGTGGATCGTCACGGCGGTCAGCGACGCCCTCGGCGGCGGGCCGACGAACCCAGAGCTCGAAGCGGCGCTGCAGGCGGACGACACACCGCCGACCGTCCACCTGGTGGCCCGGCCGGGCCGCATCGACCGCGCGGAACTGGTCGCACTGTCCGGTGGCCGACCCGCCGCCTACTCGCCCTACGGCGTCTACCTGGACGGCGGTGATCCCGGGGCGCTGCGGCCCGTGGCGGACGGCCGCGCCGGTGTCCAGGACGAGGGTTCGCAGCTGGTCGCCACCGCGTTGACGCTGCCGCCCGTCGACGGCCATGACACGCACTGGCTCGACCTGGCAGCGGGGCCGGGCGGGAAGGCCGCGCTGCTGGGTGCGCTCGCCGCACGGCGGGGCGCCCAGCTGGATGCCGTGGAGATCACCCCGCACCGCGCCGACCTGGTCCGCGGCACCGTCCGCGGCCTGCCGGTGCGCGTGCACACCGGTGACGGCCGGCGCCCCGACCTGCCCGCGGCCGGATTCGACCGGGTGCTGCTCGACGCGCCGTGCACCGGCCTGGGCGCGCTGCGCCGCAGGCCGGAGGCCCGCTGGCGCCGTCAGCCCAGCGACCTCCCGCCGCTCACCGCGCTGCAGCGCGAGTTGCTGGAATCCGCTGCCCGGATGGTGCGCCCCGGCGGCGTCATCGGCTACGTCACCTGCTCGCCGCATCTGGCCGAGACCGCCGGAGTGATCGCCCGCCGCCCACCGGGTCTGGAGCTGCTCGACGCCCGGGACTACCTGCCGGGCGTTCCCGGCCTCGGGTCCGGGCCGACCGTGCAGTTGTGGCCGCACCGGCAGAGCACCGACGGTATGTTCCTGGCCCTGCTGCGCCGCACCTGACCGGGCAGCGCCGACGAGACGGGGCCCTGAACCCGGCCACAGTCGGGACCAAGGACCCGGATCGACGGTGCCCCCGGCTGACTAGGCTCCAGCTGTGGCCCCTCTGATCGCTCCCAGCATCCTGTCCGCGGATTTCGCGCACCTGGCCGACGAGGCCACGGCGGTCGCCGGCGCCGACTGGCTGCACGTCGACGTCATGGACAACCACTTCGTGCCCAACCTGACCATCGGCCTGCCGGTGGTGAAGTCGCTGCTGAAGGCGACCGACATTCCCATCGACTGCCACCTGATGATCACCGACCCGGATCGGTGGGCCGTCGCCTACGCCGAGGCCGGCGCCTACAACGTGACGGTGCACGCGGAGGCGGTCGCCGACCCCGTGGCGATGGCCGCCAATCTGCGCGCGGCCGGTGCGAAGGCGGGACTGTCGCTGAAACCGGGGACGCCACTGGACGATTGGGTCGACGTCCTGAAGCACTACGACACGTTGCTGGTGATGACCGTGGAGCCCGGATTCGGCGGGCAGGCTTTCATGGCCGACATGATGGGCAAGGTCCGGAAGGCGAGGACGCTCGTCGACACGGGCCACCTGACGGTGGTCATCCAGGTGGACGGCGGGATCAGCGCGGACACCATCGAGCGGGCCGCGGAGGCCGGCGCCGACTGCTTCGTGGCGGGTTCCGCGGTCTACTCGGCGCAGGATCCCGCGGCGGCGGTCGCCGCACTGCGGGCCTCGGCCGCCCTGCACCGCCCGTCCTCCGGGTAACGCCCGCGCCGGAGCGACCGGGGGCACCGGTCCGCAGCCGGCCCCCGACCCGAGTCGGCCGATACCGGGGTAGGTAGCCGGTCGAAACTCGGTCGGCAACCCGGTCGGACTGTGGAATATCGGACGGCCCCACTGGGTAGATAGGGGAGTATGAACTGATCGTCGGCGCCGGAAATCGTGCAGCCGGCGCGGAGAGGATGATCATGTTCACCGGGATCGTGGAGGAACGCGGCCGGGTTGTCGACCTGCAGGTCTCGGACGACGGTCATGACGCCGGGACCGCCGGCGCGGCCAGGTTGACGGTGCGCGGGCCTACCGTCAGCTCCGACGCCGCCCACGGCGATTCGATCGCGGTGTCCGGGGTGTGCCTGACCGTGGTCGACAAGTCCGCGGACACCTTCACCGTCGACGTGATGGCCGAGACGCTGCGCCGGTCCACCATCGGCCGGCTGCGGGTCGGTGACGAGGTCAACCTGGAGCGTGCGGTGACAGCATCGACCCGTCTGGGCGGGCACATCGTTCAAGGTCATGTGGACGGCACGGGCACGTTGACGGTGCGCACCCCGCACCCCGGCTATGACGAGATCCGCATCGCGGTGGGCTCCGAGCTCGCCAGGTACCTGGCCCCGAAGGGCGCGATCGCGGTGGACGGCGTCTCGCTGACGGTGATCGACGTGACCGATACCCCGGACGGCGCCGAGTTCGGCATCGGGATCATTCCCGAGACCCGCACCGCCACCACCATCGGGACCGCGCCGCTCGGCGCGACCGTGAACCTCGAGGTCGATGTCATCGCGAAGTACGTCGAACGGCTGATGGCCGTGCGAGAACGGGAGCAGGCATGACGACTGTGGATGTGGGCGCCGGATCATCGGAGATCAAGCCGTCCCACGCCGCCGTGAGCGGCGGTCCGGCGGTGGCGGCGCCGAATGGATCGGGGGGCGACCATCCGGTCGTCACCGAGCGGATCTTCGGCCGCGCCGGCATCCCCGTCGACCTGGACGAACTGGCTCCCGCGCCGAGCCGGGAGCTGACGGCGACCGGGTTCGACACCATCGAGTTCGCCATCTCCCAGATCGCCGCGGGCCGGGCCGTCGTCGTGGTCGATGACGAGGACCGGGAAAACGAAGGCGACCTGATCTTCGCCGCCGAGTTGGCCACCCCGGAGCTGGTCGGGTTCACCGTCCGGTACTCCTCCGGAGTGATCTGCGTGCCGATGACCGGCCCGGACTGCGAGCGGCTCGAACTGCCGCCGATGTACTACGTCAACCAGGACCGCAAGGGTACCGCGTACACGGTCTCCGTCGACGCGAAAGACAATGTCACGACGGGCATCTCGGCCGTCGAACGGGCGAGGACCATCCGGCTGCTGGCCGATCCGGGTACCACCTCGGACGATCTGACCCGGCCCGGCCATGTGTTCCCGCTGCGGGCCCGCGAGGGTGGGGTGCTGACCAGGCCGGGGCACACCGAGGCCGGCGTCGATCTGGCCCGGCTGGCCGGGCTACGGCCGGTCGGCGTGGTGTGCGAGGTGGTCAACGACGACGGGTCGATGGCCCGGCTGCCCGAGCTCCGGGTGTTCGCCCGCCAGCACGCCCTGGCGATGATCTCCATCGCCGACCTGATCGCCTACCGCCGCACCCAAGAGGTCCAGATCAGGCGCATCGCGAATGCGCGGCTGCCGCTCCCGCAGGGCGAGTTCCGGGCCATCGGGTACACGAGCACGGTGACCGGCCGCGAGCTCATCGCACTGGTCTGCGGCGACATCGGCGACGGCGAGGACGTGCTGGTCCGGGTGCACTCCGAATGCCTCACCGGTGACGTACTCGGGTCGTTGCGCTGCGACTGCGGGCCTCAGCTGCGTGCCGCCCTGCACGCGGTGGCGAACGAGGGCAGGGGCGTGGTGCTCTACATCCGCGGCCACGAGGGCCGGGGCATCGGGCTGCTCGACAAGCTGCGGGCCTACGAGCTGCAGGACGGCGGCGCCGACACGGTGGACGCCAACCTCGCGCTCGGCCTGCCGTCGGATGCCCGCGAGTACGGCACCGGCGCCCAGGTCCTCGCTGACCTCGGCATCCGCTCGATGCGGCTGCTCACCAACAACCCGGCCAAGCGGGCCGGTCTGGAGGGTTACGGGCTGCAGATCGTCGGTCGGGTGGCGCTGCCGGTCTCGCAGAACCCCGAGAACCTGCGGTACCTGACGACGAAGCGGGATCGGATGGGCCACGAACTGGATGGGTTGGGCCATGCCTGACGCGATGGACCCTGACGCGATGGACCCTGGGGCAATGGACCCTGGGGCAATGGAAGCTGCCGGTCCGACCGCGCCCTCTCGCGCCGTCCCGCTCGGCCGCCGGCGATGAGCGGCGACGGCCGCCCTGCGCTGGACATCCCGCAGGCCCAGGGTCTGCGGGTCGGGATTGTCGCGGCCAGCTGGCACGGCGAGATCACCGACAGGCTGCTCGAGCGTGCGCTCTGGTTGGCCGATCAAGCCGGCGTCAGCTCGCCGACGGTGGTCCGGGTGCCGGGCGCCATCGAGATCCCGGTGGTGGCCCAGGAGTTGGCCACGTCGCACGATGCCGTGGTCGCACTGGGCGCGGTGATCCGCGGCGGCACACCGCATTTCGAGTACGTGTGCGACGCGGTGACGGCGGGGCTGACCAGGGTGGCGCTGGATACCGCGGTGCCCGTCGGTAACGGGGTACTCACCTGCGACACGGTGGAGCAGGCGACAGCCCGCAGCGGTGGGCCGGGCGCGTCCGAGGACAAGGGTGCGGAGGCGATGTCCGCGGCGCTGGCAACGGCCGTGGTGCTGCGCGGACTGCGGTCGCCCGGCGGCCGGATGGGATTCGGCCGATGAGCAGTTCGAACCCAGAGCCGGACGCAGACCCGAACCCGGACGCCGCGCCGAAACGAACGCCGGACGCGCCGGTGTTGCTGCAGGTCAGGCCGCGCAGAATCACCATCCTGGCATCGATCGCGGCGACCCTGGTGATCGGCTCGATGGTGGTGATCGGGCTGCTGCTGCGCGATACCAACGCAGGCGTGACGTTCACCGTCAACGACCAGATCGGGCTGATCGGGATCGGTCTGGTGCTCGGGGCCGTGATCATGACGGCGGCCAGGCCGCGGCTGCGCGCGGACGAGAACGGGATGTCCGTCCGCAACGTGTTCGGTGAGACGTTCGTGCCATGGCCGCTGGTCGTGCGGGTGGCGTTCCCGCCGGGCGCCCACTGGGCGGAGCTGCAGATGCCCGACGACGAGGTGAAAGCGGTGATGGCGATCCAGGCCATGGACCGCGGTCGCGCGGTGACGGCGCTGGAACAGCTGCGTGCCCTGCACCGGCGCTATGCCCCGCCGCCGCCGGTGCGATCGGCACCGGCACCGGCCGAGCACACCGGCCCGACCGAGCTGGACCCGCAGCGGCCGCTCGGCCGGCTGGAGATCATCGACCGGCAGAAGGCGGCCGAGCGGGACCGTGACCTCCAGGCCAAGAAGGCGCCCGGCAAGCGCAAGCCCAGCTAAGCGCAGGCCCCGGTGAGGGCAGGCCCCGGTAAGCGCAAACACAGAACACAAGGGGGGCAAGAAGCGGTGACATCACGGGTGACCGCGACCGATCTGCGTCATCTCAGGCGGTGCGTCGAGCCGGCCGCCCAATCCGTCGACGTCGGTGACGAGCCGTTCGGCTCGGTGCTGGTCGCCGCCGACAGCGAGGTCCTTTTCGAGGACCACCATCATGTGCTGTCCGGGGACGGCACCCGTCATCCCGAATTCGAATTGTCCCGCTGGGCGGGTGAGCACCTGTCCTCGGCGCAGCGCGCCGGCGCCACCGTGTACAGCTCGGGCGAGCACTGCCCGATGTGTTCGGCAGCCCACGGCTGGGCCGGTCTTGGCCGGATCGTCTACGCCAGCTCGTCGGATCCGACCGTGACGTGGCTCGCCGACTTGGGCGTGCCGCCGGCGCCGGTCCGCCCGCTGCCGATCCAGCAGGTCTTCCCCGGCGTCCAGGTCGACGGCCCGGCTCCCGAACTCGCCCAGCAGGTCAGGGAACTGCACCGCCGGTTCCACCGGGGACGCTGAGCTCACCGGCCCGGCCGGCCGGCCGGGGCGACCCGCCGCACCGAGCGGGTTCTGGGCGTCGGCCCCGGTTCCGTCCACCGCTGACGATCCGCGCGGCGCAGCCGGGATGCCGTCGACCAGCACGCTGAGCGTCGCGGCCAGGAAGACCGCCTGCATCACCGTGACCGGTCCAGGCTGACGGACCTACCGTGGGGCCCGTTCGCCCGGCCCGTGCCCGGGTGCGTCGGGATGAACGGAGTACTCCCGGAACGCCGCCTGTAGGGCCGCCAGCCCGTCCCGGTAGGCCGCAGCGTGCGGGCCCAGCTCCGGAGCCGCGGCGTTCACCAGGCCGGCCAGCGCGATGATCAGCGTCCGGGCCTGGTCCAGATCGCGGTGCGCGGGCGCGTCAGGATCATCGGAAGCCAGCCCGAGTTGTTCGGCCGCCGCGCTCATCAGCATCACCACCGCGCGGGAGATCACCTCGACAGCCGGGATGTCCACCAATTCCCGGGCGTCAGGGCCACCGTCAGGGGCGTCCCCCTCGTCGATGCCGGCGACATCGACGTCGTTCGCGCTGGTGGGCTCGGTCGGCGATTCGTGGTGGTTCGTCACGGGCGTGTACCCTGTCATGTGCGACCAGCCTCCGCTCACGCGGGGGAGCAAGCGGAGCCCGACTCCCACCCGAGCAGCCATCAGGCGGCCGGGTCACCGGTCCATCGGTGGTGACATCGATGATGCGCGCCCGACCGTGGGCGCGTCGACCGCTGTTCTCTTTCGGGCCCCGCGTGCTCATTCCGCGGGGCTCTTGTCGTGCCGGTGTCGTACCGATCCAACGGTCGGTACCGCACGGGTATCCGGCGGGGCACCCATGGCCGCGCCCGAACACACAGCGCCAACGAGCACCACCAGCACCACCAGCACCACCAGCACCACCCCCATTGGCCGACTTCCAGGAGGACTCAATCAGCGTCGAGCCACGCATCAACGACAGGATCCGCGTTCCCGAAATTCGCCTTGTCGGAGCAGAGGGTGAGCAGATCGGCATCGTCTCCGTCGGAGAGGCGCTCCGGCTGGCACAGGAGGCCGACCTCGATCTCGTCGAGGTCGCACCCGATGCCAGACCGCCGGTCTGCAAGCTCATGGACTACGGCAAGTTCAAGTACGAGAGCGCGCAGAAGGCCCGCGAAGCCCGACGCAACCAGGTCCTGACGGTCATCAAGGAAATGAAGCTCCGGCCCAAGATCGACTCGCACGACTACGAGACCAAGAAAGGTCACGTCGTGCGTTTCCTCAAGGCCGGGGACAAGGTCAAGGTCACCATCATGTTCCGCGGACGCGAGCAGTCCCGGCCCGAACTCGGGTTCCGGTTGCTGCAGCGGCTGTCCGCGGACGTCGCCGAGCTGGGGTTCGTGGAGAGCGCACCCAAGCAGGACGGCCGCAACATGATCATGGTCCTGGCCCCGCACAAGCAGGTCAAGACGCGCCCGACGCCGGCTGCCGCGGCTTCCTGACGAATTGTCGGCCCACCGGCCGGCACGGCGTCACCCATTAAGGGCCACCAGGCGTGGTGCTTGCCGATCACCCGCGGGTGGTCTCGGCAGCACCCTGCACCGGGGCTTCAGCACGCCCGCCGGCACCCCGGCCGGGTGAGAAACACAGCGAAATGTGAGGCAGGACAGCGATGCCCAAGATGAAGACGCACTCCGGGATCAAGAAGCGGGTCAAGGTGACCGGCAGCGGAAAGATCGTTCACCAGAAGTCCGGCAAGCGGCACAACCTGGAGGGGAAACCGACGAAGCGGACCCGGCGACTCGACGGCATCGCCGAGGTCTCCAAGGCGGATGTCCCGCGCGTGCGCAAGATGCTCGGCATCTAGCCACCGGACCACCGGATGGCTCGCCGGGTCGTCACCGAACCAGATCGACAGATCTCCAGCTCCCGATATTCCCCGCCGGCAGCAGCGCAGCCGGTTCGATACAGAAAGTCAGGTGTCCCGTGGCACGGGTCAAAAGGGCCGTCAACGCCCAGAAGAAGCGCCGCACGATCCTCGAGCACGCCAGCGGCTACCGCGGCCAGCGCTCGCGGCTGTACCGCAAGGCCAAGGAGCAGACGCTTCACTCGTTGAACTACGCCTACAACGACCGCCGCAAGCGCAAGGGCGATTTCCGCAAGCTGTGGATCACCCGCATCAACGCCGCCGCGCGTGCCAACGGCATGACCTACAACCGGTTCATGCAGGGCCTCAAGGTCGCCGGTGTCGAGGTCGATCGCAAGGTGCTCGCCGAGCTGGCCGTGCATGACGACGCCGCGTTCGCCGCGCTGGTCGCCGTCGCGCGCGAGGCCGTGCCGCCGGTGGCCGACTCTGCCGGTTCCGCCGCGAAAACGCAGGACGCGGCCTGAGCCCGCATCCCGCCCCCCGTCGACGCCCGGTCGGTGATTCACCGGCCGGGCGCTCCGCTGCCAGGGGCAGGCCGGCTGTCGACGAGGACGACGGGTCGGTGCTCACCGAGCGCTCGGCCCGCATCGCGTCGGCGCACCGGCTGCTGCGCCGGTCCAGGCGCACCGAGGCCGGGGAGTTCCTGGCCGATGGCGCGCCCTCGGTGACCGAGGCGATCGGATCCGCGCGGGAGAACCCGGGCGCTGTCCTCGAGCTCTACGTCACCGAAGCGGCCGCCGCGAAGCATGTCGACGTGATCCGGGCCGCGTACGCCGCCGCCGTCGAGGTGACGCAGGTGACCGAACGCGCAGCGGCCGCGCTCTCGGACGCGGTGACTCCGCAGGGCATCGTCGCCCGCTGCGCCATCCCGGACACCGACCCGGCCGCGCTGCTTGCCGGCTCGCCGACGCTGCTGGCGGTACTCGTGCAGACCAACGACCCGGGCAACGCGGGCACCGTCATCCGGCTCGCCGACGCGGCCGGCGCCGACGGGGTGATCGTCGCCGGTGACGCCGTCGACCCGTTCAATCCCAAGGCCGTGCGGGCGTCCGCCGGCAGCCTGTTCCACCTGCCGGTCGTTCGGGCGGCCGATCCGGTCGCGCTGGTCGGCGCACTGGCAGGGGCGGGACTGTCCGTGCTGGCCACGACCGGCACAGCGACCGTGGACCTGGATACCGCCGGAACCGACGGAATCCTGGACCTGCCCACCGCGTGGCTGTTCGGCTCCGAGGCTCACGGTCTGCCGCAGGACGTGGTGGCGCTGGCCGACGAGTCCGTGCGGGTACCGATCTACGGCCGAGCCGAGTCGCTCAACCTGGCTGCGGCCGC
>DASQFG010000583.1:0-1881 GCA_035633315.1 Nakamurella sp.
ACGGTGACGTCGTCCGGGTAGACGCCGAACTTGCCGCCACCGGCGGGACGGGGCCAGGGGTACTTGATCACCGCGTCCAGCGATGCCCTGGTCAGATTCAGCCCGGCCGGCCGGCCGTCCGCGGCGATGATCTTGGGTTCCAGCCGGGTGAGCAGCCGCAGGTTCTGCGCGTTCGCCTCGAACCCGCCGGCGTCGGTGGCGACCGCGTCCAGCGCGGCCTCACCGTTGTGACCGAAGGGTGGGTGCCCGATGTCGTGCGCGAGCCCGGCAAGATCCACCAGGTCGGGGTCGCAGCCGAGCTGTTCGCCCAGCTCCCTGGCGATCTGGGCGACCTCCAGCGAGTGGGTGAGCCGGGTGCGCGGCACGGCGTCCTCGTCGGGCGCCACCACCTGTGTCTTGCCGGCCAGCCGCCGGAACGACCCGGAGTGCAGCACCCTGGCCCGGTCCCTGGCGAACGGTCCCCGCCCGCCGATGCCCGCGGCCTCCGGCAGCCCGGCGGTCTTGGGCGGCTCGTCGATCAGCCGGGCGATGTCCCGCTGGGAATACTGAATCGGTTGTCGCGTCACGGTTCTCGCGCTCACACCACGGTCGATCCGGCGCCCGAGGAGCCACCGGTGAGCAGGTAGAACAGGATGCCCAGCGTCTCCCTGGTGACGTAGCGGGTCTCGACACCGTCGCGCAGCGAGGGCCCCTCCTGCACCGAGGACACCTGCGCGGCCAGGCCGAGATCGTCGGCGATCAGCTGGGCCCGCGCCGCGTGCCAGGGATCGGTGACCAGCACCACCGAGTTCCAGTCCCGGGCGGCCAGCTCGTCGCGGGCGGCCCGCAGGCTGGCCAGCGTGTCGTCGCCGACGCCGACCGACTCGAGCGCGGCGGCATCGATGCCCAGGTCCGCCAGGTAGTCGCGGCCGGCAGCCCCCTCGTTGGTGACGTCGCCGCTCTGGCCGCCGCCGATGGTCACGATCCGCGGCGCGACACCGCTGCGGTAGAGCTCGGCCGCGTGGTCCAGCCTGGCCTGCAGTACCGGTGACGGGGCGCCGTTGTACTGGGCCGCGCCGAGTACCACGATCGCGTCGGCCGACGACCTGTCGTCGACATCTGCGGTACGCAGGATGCCGATCACCACGCCGGTCACGATCAGCATGCTGACCAGCACCGTGCCACCCAGGTAGCGCAGCACGGTCCGCACCGGGCCGATCATGCCAGGCCGATCGGCCGGGGCCGGTCGGTCGGGCCGATCCGTCCGGCCGATCCGTCCGGCTGATCCGTCCGGCGGAGCAGTCCGGCGGATCAGCCCGGCGGAGCAGCCCGGCGGAGCGGTCTTGGCGATCGGTCCGGTGGATCAGTCCCGCTGGTCACGCACGGTGGCACCGTCGCGGACTGTCCCGGGCGATCTCGGCCGTGTCACACGCTATCCTCACCCCGGTGTCGGACCCGGCTTGTACGGTGCGCTCATGCTCCGACTCCGCCGCCCCCGCGCGTCCGCCTTCGTGGCGGTCGCCGTCGTCGCGGCGGTGGTCCTCGCCGGGTGCTCGTCGACCGTGGGTGGTCAGGCCTCCCCGGTGCCGGGAGTCGCCGCACCTTCCCCGGCTGCTTCCCCATCACCGAGTTCCGGATCGCAGGCCTCGCCCACGTCCACACCTGGGTCCTCCGGTGGCATCACGGTGCCCAGCAGCCCGAGCCGGGTACCGGCTGCAAGCCAGGAGCCGGACGGCGCTGCAGGCACCGTCGGCTATCCGGGCATCGGCGACCCCTACTACCCGACCGCCGGCAACGGTGGCTACCAGGTCGGTTCGTACAGCATCACGCTGTCCTACGACCCGGCCACCAACGACCTGCAGTCGTCCGCCCAGATCAAGGGCACCGTCACCTCGGACGAGG
>DASQFG010000584.1:0-11994 GCA_035633315.1 Nakamurella sp.
GCCCACCGGGCACCGGGCCCGCGGACGGAGTGGGGGTGGCAGTGACGTCACCAGAGGGTTCAACGGGCACGACGGCGGTCCTCCTCGGCCAGAGCGGCCAATGCTTGGTTGTAGGCGGTCAACTCGGGGTCGTCGGCGTCGTCGTCGCCGACGGTCGCCACGGCGATGGTGACGCCCTGGGACGGGCGCTGGCGGCCCCGGCGCGACTCCGGCACGGGTGCGGTCTGGGCGCCCTCGACGCCGTCCGGGTCGTCCTCGCCGGTGCCGCCGGCGGCCTTCGACCCGTCGTCCGACGCGCCGCGATCTCCGGCCACGCCGCCGGATTCGCCGTCCGAGGGCACCTCCAGGTCATCGGGCCACGCCAGCCAGTCATCCGCGGCCGGATCGGAACCCGGGATCTTCTCCATCTCGGGCACCTGGTCTTCGGCGTCCTTGATCACCTCGAGCTGGAGGAATCGAAGCCACATGTAGATGAATGCGGCCCCGAACGCGGGCCACAGCAGGGCGTACCCGAAGTTCTGCGCTGTGCCATCGGTGTCTTGGGTGCGACCCCACTGCCACCAGCCGAGCCGCAGGCAGACCAGCACAGCCAGAACAACCAGCAGGTGACCGGCCAGCCAGCCGGGCCGCAGGAAGCGTCGGTCCACACGTTGACGGTACCGCCGTGCCGCGGACGACCGGAACCGGCTCGATCGCCGTCACCTGCGGTCCGGCCGAGCCGGGGGCCGTCACGCCGTGCCGCGAGCATCGCAGAGCGCGGCCGCGGTACCGCCGAGCACCGCGACGGTGCGCCGACCCGCAACGCCGGCCAGATCGTCGGCGAGGTCCACGTCCCGGCGCAGGCCGGAGTCGGCGGGGAGTTCGATCGGAACCGCCCCGGCGGCCACGTGTCGCGCCAACGACCCCACCCCGTACCGGGGCACGAGCAGCTCGGGCGAGGTCGCGGCCAGCAGCGTGGTGCCTGTCCCCTGCCGGTCGGCGACCACCGCCACCCGGTGCGGTAGGCAAGCGGCCAGCGCCGCATCAAGCTCGTCCGCGGTGAGCGAGGGGAGGTCAGCGGGCAGGGTGGCCACCGGTCCCGAGCCGGACGCGCCCGCCCCCTCGTGACGGGATCGAGCCCGGGCCGCGGCGGAAGTATCCATGCCGAGCGCGACCAGACCATCGGCGATGGCGTCGTTGAGATCCCTGGTCCGGGTCAGCAGCACCCGGACACCCGGCAACCGGCCGATCTCGCGACCGTCGGCCTCGTCCTCGACGACGACCAGCACGTCAGCGACCGCGGCAGCGCCGGCGACGGCCGCGGCGGTGTCCATCGCCATGGCGAGCGTCAGTCGCTGACGGAGGGCGGGATCCACGTCGATCCGGCTCTTGCCGCGGCGGGTTGCCTTGAGCGGCAGCACGACGGACCACATCGGACCGGAAGGGATCGCTGGCACCCCGCCATTGTGACGTTCAGGGCGTTGAGCGAGTCGCCGGGCGGGCGGTCCGGGACGAATCCGCCCCGAGACAGGGCACGCCGGTCCGCACCGGCCGGCCGGAACATGACGCACCGGCCACCTCGACCCCGCGCGCTGGGCAGCACCGGGTCGCGGCGCCGGCGAACAGCCCGGGTCAGCTGTGCTGCACCCGGACCTTCTCCACCTCGACGTCGAACTCGGCCGGCGGGTAGGCCGGATCGAGGGTCTGGAGCGTCTGGGTGAGCAGCGCGGCGACGGCCCAGTTGCGGTACCACTTGCGGTCCGACGGGATCACCTGCCACGGCGAATGCTGCGTGCCGCATTTTTCCAGCACCGCGGAATAGGCCGCCTGATACGCATCCCAATAGGCCCGCTCGTCGACGTCACCGGGATTGTATTTCCAGTATTTTGTCGGATCCTCCAGCCGGGCCAGCAGCCTCTCTTTCTGCACCTCTTTCGAGATGTGCAGGAAGCATTTGACGACGGTGACGTCCCTTTCGGTGAGCTTCTTCTCGAAGTCGTTGATCGCCTCGTACCGCTTCGACCACACGCTTTCGGGAACCAGTTCGCGGACCCGGGCGACCAGCACGTCCTCGTACTGGGACCGGTTGAAGACACCGATGAATCCCGGTTCGGGAACCTGCTTCTCGATCCGCCACAGGAAATCGTGGGTCAATTCCTCCTGGGTCGGCTTCTTGAAGGTCGCGAAATGCACTCCGTCCGGATCGACCATGCCCAGCACGCTGCCGATCACGCCGTCCTTGCCGGCCGTGTCCATGCCCTGCAGGATCAACAGCACGCTCCGCGGGTTCCCGGCGGTGCTCTGCGCATAGAGCCGCTCCTGCAGTTCGGCCAGTCGCGGCGTCAACTCGACCAACGCCTGCGCCGCGTCGGCCTTGGACTGCGGGCCGACGGGAGTGGCGGCCGGGTCGATGCCGGTGACGTCGACCGGTCCGGCCGGCACCGCGAACGCCCGGCTGGGCGACTGCTCCTCCCCACCGTGCTTGGCACCGCTGTCCGTGGAACCGCCCTTGGAGCCGTTCCCCTTGGACTTGTTCTGCTCGGCCATGGCTCACCCTGACATAACGGCCGCCCGCACGTGGGGTCGGACGGCGGGCCCGACCGCCCCCTGCTGCCCGCTCTCGGCCGGGGCGGCAGCGGGGTGGACCCCGCCCGATCACCAGTTTCAGCTCCGCGCCGGCGACGCCAGGGGTCGTACGCTGGTCATTCACCCTGCCGGTGAACCACTGCCGGTGGCCCAGCCGCAGCCGGGCACCGGCGGGCACACGAGAAAGGCACGCCGTCGTGACCGTCACGCCCTCCAGGATCCCGACCCAGGAAGATCCGCAGACGTTCCTGGACCTGGACGACCGGTGGTGCGCGCACAACTATCACCCGCTGCCGGTGGTGATCGCCTCCGCGGAGGGCGTGTGGGTCACCGACGTGACCGGCAAGCGGTACCTGGACATGCTCGCCGGATACTCGGCGCTGAATTTCGGGCATCGCCATCCCGACCTGATCGCCGCGGCTATCAACCAGATGAGCCTGGTGACCTTGACGTCGAGGGCGTTTCATCACGACCAGCTCGGCCTGTTCTGCGAGGAACTGGCCGCGCTGACCGGGACCGAGATGGTGCTGCCGATGAACTCGGGCGCCGAGGCGGTCGAATCCGCCGTGAAGGTGGCCCGCAAGTGGGCGTACCGGGTGAAGGGTGTCCCGGAGAACCGCGCACAGATCGTCACCGCCGGCGGCAACTTCCACGGCCGCACGCTGACCATCGTCTCCTTCTCCGACGATCCGGTGGCCACCGCCGACTACGGGCCGTTCACCCCCGGTTTCGTCACCGTGAAATACGGTGACGCGCAGGCACTGGAAGCGGCGATCACACCCGACACCGCCGCGATCCTGCTCGAGCCGATCCAGGGTGAGGCCGGTGTGGTGGTGCCACCGCCGGGCTACCTGATTGAGGTGCGCCGGCTGTGCGATGAGCACAACGTGCTGTTCATCGCCGACGAGATCCAGTCCGGCCTGGGCCGCACGGGCACCGTGCTGGCGCTGGATCAGGAGGGCGTCAGGGCCGATCTGTACACCTTGGGGAAGGCGCTGGGCGGCGGGATCCTGCCGGTGTCCGCGGTGGTCGGCCGGCGCGACGTACTGGGCGTGCTGCAGCCCGGTCAGCACGGGTCGACGTTCGGCGGCAATCCGCTGGCCTGCGCGGTCGGCCGAGCCGTCATCACATTGCTGGGAACCGGTGAGATGGAGTCCCGCTCGGTGGATCTCGGCACACACCTGCACGCCAGGCTGGGCGAACTGGTCGGCAACGGGCTGGCGGAGGTGCGTGGCCGTGGCCTGTGGGCCGGCGCCGAGCTGGCGCCGCGGATCGGGCCAGGGCGGCCGGTCAGCGAGGAGCTGGCGCGGCGCGGGATCCTGGTCAAGGAGACCCACGAGACGACGCTGCGGTTCGCACCGCCGCTGGTGATCACCCGTGCCGAGATCGACTTCGCCGTCGACACTCTCGCCGCGGTGCTGACCGGATTCTGACAAACGCCGCGTGCCCCTTGCGTCCTGCACAGCGCTCGCTGGTGCGAGCACTCTGCAGGACGGACGGGGTCAGCCGGCGTCGCGGGCCAGCGCCAGCAACCGCGACGTCGCCCGCAGGTACTTCTTGCGGTAGCCGCCCTTGATCATCTCGGGGGTGAAGATGGCATCCAGCGCGGCACCGGAGGCGCGCACCGGGATCGACCTGTCGTACAACCGGTCGATGAGCACCACCCAGCGCAACGCGGACGATTGGTCGTCCAGCGGACGCACCCCGGACAGGTGCGCCGTGCTGATCCCGTCGACCAGCCGGCCGTAGCGGGACGGGTGCAGCTGGGCCAGGTGGTCGGTGAGCGGGTCGAAGGCGTCCAGGCTCGCGCCGGCCGTCGCCGACGCCGCCGCCCGCAGTGCGTGGTCGGCCATCGGCGGCGGCGCCTGCGCCAGCCCGGCGTGCCGGAAGTCCGGCCCGTCCACCCGTAGCGTCTCGAAACGTGCTGACAGTGCATGGATCTCGCGCCGGAAGTCCTCCGCGGCGAAGCGGCCCTCGCCCAGCTTGTCGGGCAACGTGTTGGACGTGGCCGCGAGCCGGACGCCGGCATCGGACAGCTGGCCGAGCAATCGCGTCATGAGCATGGTGTCGCCGGGGTCGTCCAGCTCGAACTCGTCGACCGCGAGCAGCCGGTGCCCGGACAGCCGGCGCACGGTCTCGACGAACCCGAGCGCCCCGACCAGATGGGTGTACTCGACGAAGGTGCCATAGGCCTTCGGCGCCGGCACCTGGTGCCAGAGCGAGGCCAGCAGGTGCGTCTTGCCGACCCCGAAACCACCGTCCAGGTAGTACCCGCCGGTGACGGCGGCCGCCTTGCGGAACAGCCCGCGCCGCGGCGGGGTGCTGATCTGATCGGCGAAATCGGTCAGCGCGCGCACCGCGGCCGCCTGCGACGGCTCCGCCGGGTCCGGGCGGTAGGTGGCGAACCGCACCGCACCGAACCGCGGCGGCGGCTCCAACCCGGTCACCAGCTCCTCCGGGCTGATCACCGGGAAGAGCTCGGCCAGCTGCACGACGGACACGATCGCAGCCTATGGCGAATCGGATCGAGCTCGCCTGCGGGTCCCGTCCCTCACCAACCGGGCGTGATACGGATGGTGGGGTGTATTCCGACCGCGGCGATCCGGACGCCCCGCAGGCGCGATCCGTCACCGGGCCTGCAGCGACAGCGCCGGCAGCGCCCGGGCCGCCAGGGCAGCCAGTGCAACCGGGGCAACCAGGGCGGCCAGGGCAGCCAGGGCAGCCCGATGACGACACCCTGGCCCGGTGGTACCGCTGGCCCGAGCCGTCCGACGCGGACGCCGGCGCCGACCGAGCGGTCGTCCGGGCGAACATGGTCGCGTCATTGGACGGCGGGACCACCGTGCACGGACGTTCCGGCGGACTGGGCAATGCCGCCGACGAGCATCTGTTCGCACTGTTGCGCGACCTGGCCGAGGTGATCCTGGTCGGCGCCGGCACCGTGCGGGCCGAGCACTACGGCGGCGTCCGGCTCACCGAAGAACGGGCGGCGCGGCGGCTGCGCTGGGGCCTGACCGCCGCTCCCCCGCCGATCGCCGTGGTCACCGCCCGGGGGCTGGATCCGATGTCCCCGTTGTTCACCGACACCGTGACGCCGCCGATCGTGATCACCACCCCGGCGGGCGCCGGGCACGTGCCCGCCGGTGTTCAGGTCATCACCTCGAACTCCGATCGCGTCGACCTGGCCGCCGCGTTGCTCACGTTGCGGCAGAACGGATTTCGCCGCGTGCATTGTGAGGGCGGGCCGGCCCTGCTCGCGGCGCTGGTCGCCGAGGGCCTGCTCGACGAGCTGTGCCTGACCATCTCCCCGATGCTGCTCGGGACCGGCTCGGCGCCGATGGTGCCGGCCCGGCTCGGCGAGCCCGTGCGTTGGTCGCTGGACGGTGCGCACGTCGTCGGGGACCACCTGTTCACCCGGTACCGGTGGCTCGCGGGGCCGGGAACACCCGACGCAATCCGAGCACAGCAATGAGCCAGGTTCCGGGCCAGCGGCGGCCGGGCCGAACCCGCGCGAGCCGAGCCATGGCGGTGGCGGTGACCCTTTCCCTGCTCACCGCGTGCACCATCGGGCCGTCACAGCGACCCGGGCTGGCGACCTCAGGGACCGGCGCGCCGCCACCGCCCGCCACGTCCAGCTCGGGCGTGCCGCTGGGACCGGGCGGACCGGGGCAACAGTCCGACCCGATCCGCTGGTCGGCGTGCAGCGACGTCGACCCGGTCGACCCTGCGACCGGCACCAAGTTCACCGTCGAGTGCGGTTCGGTGGTGACCTCGCGACCGTCCGGAGATCCGTTCGGCGACCAGGTGATCGAGCTGAGCAGGGCACGCGCGGCCGGCGTGCCCGACGACGCGCCCAACCTGCTCGTCCTGTCCGGGGAGCCGGGCGAGAACGGCCGTGACCTGGTCGCGTCAGTGGCCGCTGCACTGTCACCGGCGGTCCGCGACAAGGTCGCCGTGATCGCCGCAGACCTCACCGGAACCGGTCAATCCGCGCCCGTCAACTGCCTGTCCGGCAGCGATTCCCGGGCCATCGTCTCGCTCGGCGCCGACCCCACCGAGCCCGCGGCAGGAAACGTCCTTGCCGACCTTTCCCGGTCACTGACCTTCGAGTGCGGTGACCTCGCCGGCGCCGGGTTGTCCCTGCTGAACACGACCGCGGCCACCGACGACCTGGACACGGTGCGGGCGGCGCTGGGCACCTCCACGCTCGACGTGCTCGGCGTCGGTTACGGCGCCACGCTGGCGGCGATCTACGCGGATCGGTACCCCGGCCGGCTCGGGCGGACGGTGCTGGACGCGCCGACCGACCCGCTCGATCCGATGGACACCACCGCGGCGGCCGTGGCCCGCGCGTCGGAGAAGGCGTTGGACGCCTTCGCCGCGGCCTGCCCGACGTTCGTCGGCGGCTGCCCGCTCGGCGCCGACCCGCGCGACACGATCACCCAGCTGGTGGCGAAACTGGACGCCTCGGGGTCGCTCGGTGGCGGCCGGGCGACGGGCGGCACCGTGCTGTTCGCCCTGTTGCTGGGGCTCGGTGAGATGGCCGGGTGGCCCGAGCTGGCCACCGCGCTGGGGTCCGCCGTGACGGGCGACACCGCGCCGGTGGAAGACCTGTTGGACCGGCAGCTCGGACTCGACGGGAGCACTGACTGGCTGGGTGGGTCGATCATCTACCGCTGCAACGACAACTCGCTGCGCATCTCGCAGGCGCAAATCAGCGACGCGGTCAACGCGGTGAAATCCGACGCCCCGCTCTTCGGCCCGTTCACCACCGGGCTCGTGGGTCTCTGCGCCAGCTGGCCGGCCCCCGAGGCCGCACTGGGCGCGGTGACCGGGACCGGCGCCCCGCCGGTCCTGGTGCTGGGCTCGGTGGGCGACCCGGTCGCACCCTACGAGGGGGTCCAGTCGCTGGCGGGCCAGCTCGCCTCTGCCGGATTGGTCAGCTGGCAGTCCGGTCAGCACGGAAGTTATCCGGCCAGCCCGTGCGTGACCGGCATCGTCGACTCCTACCTGCTCAGCGGCACGATGCCTGACGTCGGCACGCTGTGCCCGCCCTGACGGTGCCAGCCGTGCGGCGGCTCTCTTTCGCGGCGTCGCCGCGAACTGCCGTCGACCCGCACCGGACGGCGTGGTGTTCCGCCGGCCGTGGGCAGCCGCCGTAGGGTCGCCAGCATGACCGTGTCGACGACCGCCGCGGGACCGGCTGAGTTCCGGCGGGCGGTTTCCCGCCTGGACGCCGCCCGACTGCGGCGGGAGGTCGAGATCGGCGCGTTGCCCGCTCCGGGTCGGTTGGCGCCCTTCAGCCACGCCGTTGCTGCGACTCTTTTCGCTCCCGATAGCGACACGGAGTCAGCGTCGGGACGCATGATCCTCTTGTACGACCCGGATGGCGTAGACTCATGGGGCGGCACTCTTCGTATCGTGGTGTTCGCGACCTGCGAACTCGACATCGAAATCGCCCAGGATCCGCTGCTTCCGGAGGTCGCCTGGAGTTGGCTGACCGAATCGCTGGACGGCAGCGGAGCCGGCTATTCGGCGCTGGGCGGCACCGTCACCGCGACGTCATCGACCAGATTCGGCGATATCGCAGGTCCGCAACGTGCAGATGATCTTGAACTGCGTGCGTCGTGGACAGCGGACGGGAACACCGATCTCCACCTGCAGGGTTTTGCCGACTTCCTGGCCGCGGCGGCGGGCCTACCCCCGGAGGGGGTTACCATCCTTCAACCCGGCAACGCCACCGAATCGGGTGAGCCTCGATAGTGTCAGCGAGTACTAGCCGATCAGGGTGCTTGACCACGGACGGGCGCAGGGCAGACACTACGGGTAACAACAAATCGACTCGATCAGGCGGTGCGGGTGTGCGGGCCAAAATCTCTCGCACCTCGCGCATCGCGTCCGGATAATGATGGTGTCACCGCGCAATCGGTTGGCAGGGTGGGAGGAGTCCGGTGAGCAGCTTGTCTGTCGGAATCGGGGCGAACCCATCCAGGCGGGTAGAGGAAGCACGTCCCAATTCGTTGTTGCCCTCCCAGCGATCGCCCTTACGGGAAACGCCCGTGGTGCCGCTGCGAATGGCAACGGTGCTGGTCGTCGACCCGGATCGGGCCACCCGGGAACCGTTGCGCACCAGTTTGGCGGAGATCGGGATCGGCAGGATCCTGGAGGCCTCGTCGGTCGCATCGGTCGAGGACCTGGTTTCCCGGCAGGTGCACGGTGACCTGGCACTGGTGAGCCTCCAGCTAGGTCAGGACGCCGGCCGGGTGGTGCACGCCCTGCGCGAATCGGGCTGGCCGCGAGTGGTCGCGCTGGCGCCCACCGCCGACATCGGCCCGGTCATCGACGCCGTCGGCGCCGGGGTCAGCGGTGTGCTGATCGGCCGGCGGGCCAATCCGGCCGCCGCCAGTCTCCCCAGCACGATTCACGACCTGTCGACGCGGGAGATCGAGGTCATCCGGCTGGTCGCCGACGGCAGGTCCAACAAGTGGATCGGCGAGCAGCTGTCCTTGTCGGCGCTGACCGTCAAGAGCCATCTGGCAAGGATCGGTCGCAAACTTGGCACCGGCGATCGCGCGCACATGGTGGCGCTCGCGATGCGCGCCGGAGTCGTTTCCTGACCGGTACCGGCTCGGCGCGCCTGGGATGACCCCGGATCGTCCCGCAGCGCTGTACGTTCCGCTGGTGCCCGCACCACGCGAACCCGGTGACCTCGCTGGGCCGACGGCGCGGGATCTGCCCGTCATCGCCGGCAACCAGGGCACTGCCGGCGGCGCACCGACCCCCACGGACAGCCCGCCTGCGGACGCGGGCCCGATCCCGCTGCTGGTTCCCGCGGGCCCGGTGACCAGCCCGATCACCGACCCGGCGGAACTCGCCGATTGGGCGGCGCGGCTCGGTTCCGGGTCCGTCGAGCCGGTGGCGCTGGACGCCGAGCGCGCTTCGGGGTTCCGGTACGGCTCGCGGGCCTACCTGGTGCAACTGCGTCGGGCCGATGTGGGAACCGCGCTGCTGGACCCGATCGCGCTGGGCGATCTGAGCGTGCTCGACGAGCCGCTGTCCCGGTCCGAATGGGTGCTGCATGCGGCGAATCAGGATCTGGCGTGCCTGGCCGAGGTCGGGATCCGGCCCCGGCGGCTGTTCGACACCGAACTCGCCGGCCGGCTGGCCGGGCTGCCCCGGGTGGGTCTGGGTCCGCTGGTGGAGCAGATTCTCGGTTTCTACCTGCGCAAGGGTCACGGCGCGGCGGACTGGTCGAAGCGCCCCCTCCCGCACGACTGGCTGGTCTACGCGGCACTGGATGTCGAGGTGCTGATCGAGCTGCGGGATGAGATGGAGGCGCTGCTGCGGCGGCAGGGAAAGTGGGAATGGGCGCGCCAGGAATTCGAGGCGATCATGCTGACCCCGCCGGTGGAGCCGCGCATCGACCCATGGCGCCGGACCTCCGGCATGCACCGCATCACCGACCGCCGGGCGCTGGCAGTGGTGCGGGAATTGTGGGAGAGCCGGGACCGGATCGCCCGCCGCCGTGACGTGGCGCCGCACCGGATCCTGCCGGATTCGGCGATCATCGCGGCGGCCACTGCACGCCCGACCAGCGTGTCCGCGCTCACCTCGCTGCCGGTGTTCGCCGGCCGGATGCAGCGCCGCAACGCCGACGTCTGGCACTCCGCGATCGCCAGGGCGATGTCCATGCCCGCCGAGAACCTCCCGGTGTCCCGCCCACCGGCCGACGGCCCACCGGCGCCGGCCAAGTGGGCCGCCAAGGACCCCGACGCGGCCGCACGATTGCAGGCCGCCAGATCCGCCCTGGCCGAACTGAGCGAACGGGTCGAGACACCGGTGGAGAACCTGCTGTCCCCCGACAGCGTCCGGCGCGTCCTGTGGGAGCCGCCGGCCGACGGCGACGTCGCGCGCGTGCTGGCCGGACGGGGGGCGAGGCCGTGGCAGATCGAGCTGACCGCGCCGCTGCTGCGTGCCGCGCTCGACGCGCGAGCGGGTGGCCAGCGGCAAGTTACTGGTGAGTAGGTTAGGCGCTAGGATGATCCCAGGGCCCGCCGCAGAGTTCTGACGGCACCTGACGGCACCTGACGGCAACCGCTACCGCGCCCGCGCCCCGCGCCGATCTGCAGGGCGGTCGTTACCCGGCCCCAGCCCAGAGAAGGAGTACTCGTGGCCACAGCAGCACCCGCAGTGCCAGCCGACACCGGACCCGCCCGCACCCTGCGGGACGTGGTGTTCGTCGAAGGCGTTCGGACCCCGTTCGGCAAGGCAGGCGAGAAGGGCCAGTACGCCGACACCCGCGCCGACGACATGGTCGTCAAGGTGATCAGGGAACTGCTGCGCCGGCAACCGGGTCTGCCGCCCGAGCGGATCGACGAGGTCGCGATCGCGGCCACCACGCAGACCGGAGACCAGGGGCTGACCATCGGCCGGACCTCTGCGATCCTGGCCGGGCTCCCGCGGTCCGTCCCCGGCTTCGCCATCGACCGGATGTGCGCTGGCGCGATGACGGCCGTCACCACCGTCGCCTCCGGGATCGCGGTGGGGGCCTACGACGCGGCGATCGCCGGCGGTGTCGAGCACATGGGACACCACCCGATCGGCGAGGGCGCCGATCCCAACCCGCGGTTCGTGTCCGACCGGCTGGTCGACCCTTCCGCGCTGAACATGGGCTCCACTGCCGAGAACCTGCACGACCGTTACCCGCACCTGACCAAGCTGCGCGCGGACGCATTCGCCGCCGCAAGCCAGGAGAAGTACGCCAAGGCGCTGGCCAACGGCAAGATCACTCCTGACCTGGTGCCGGTCGCCACCCGCTCCGTCGAACTCGGCTGGGGTCTCGCCGGATCCGACGAGATGGCCCGCCCTGGAACAACTCTCGAGGCACTGGCCGCGCTGCGCACGCCGTTCCGGCCACACGGCCGGGTCACCGCTGGGAACTCCTCGGGGTTGACCGACGGCGCCACCGGGTGCCTGCTCGTCTCCTCCGACGTGGCCGCCGAGCTCGGCCTGCCAGTGCGGATGCGGATGGTCGGCTACGCCTTCGCCGGGGTCGATCCGGAAACCATGGGCACCGGACCGATCCCGTCCACCGAGAAGGCTTTGGCGAAGGCCGGTCTGACAATCCAGGACATCGGGCTGATCGAGATCAACGAGGCGTTCGCGGTCCAGGTCCTTGCGTTCACCGACCATTTCGGCCTGTCCGACGACGACGAGCGGATCAACCCCTACGGCGGCGCGATCGCCATGGGCCATCCGCTGGCGTCCTCCGGTGTCAGGCTGATGACTCAGCTCGCCCGGCAGTTCGCCGAGCGGCCGGACGTCAGGTACGGGATCACCACGATGTGCGTGGGACTGGGCATGGGCGGCACGGTGATCTGGGAGAACCCGCACTACGGCAGCGATTCCGAGAATGACGCTGCTGAGGTC
>DASQFG010000585.1:0-2093 GCA_035633315.1 Nakamurella sp.
CGGATGTCGGCCCACGCCCGCAACGCCGCGATCTGCTCGGCCTGCGTCACCGACAGCGGCACGGTGTTGTCGATCTCGTGCAGCAGGTCGTCACCGGTGAGCTCGCGCCGTTCGTTGAACGCGTCGAAGCACGCGGCGATCACCACCTGCTCGATCTCCGCCCCGGAGAACCCTTCGGTGGCGGACACCAAAGACGCCACCAGCTCCTCCGACACGTCGAGGGAGCCAAGTGCGGGTCCGGCCTTCAGCCGCGCCTTCAGGTGCAACTCGAAGATCACCGTCCGCTCCGCGTCGGTCGGCAGGTCGATGAAGAAGATCTCGTCGAAGCGGCCCTTGCGCATCATCTCCGGCGGCAGCAGCGAGATGGTGTTGGCGGTGGCGATGACGAACACCGCAGCGGTCTTCTCCTGCATCCAGCTCAGGAACGTGCCGAACACCCGCGCCGACGTTCCGCTGTCCCCGGACCCCGATGCCCCGGACGCGAAGCCCTTCTCGATCTCGTCGATCCACATCACACACGGCGCGATGGCCTCCGCGGTCCGCAGCGCGGTGCGCATGTTCTGCTCGCTGGCGCCGACCAGCCCGCCGAACACCTTGCCGATGTCCAGCCGGACCAGCGGCAGCGACCACGCCGACGCCATCGCCTTGGCCGTCATCGACTTTCCGCAGCCGGGCACCCCCGTCACCAGCACGCCCTTGGGCGCGGGCAGGCCGTAGGCGCGGGCCTCGTCCATCCACGAGCCGTTGCGTTTGCGCAGCCAGGTCTTCAGGTTCTCCAGGCCGCCGATGTCGTCGAGGCCGATCGACGAGGACACGACCTCGAGCACCCCCGACTTCTGCACGATCTGCTTCTTCTCGTCCTGCACCAGCACGATGTCGGCGTCGGTGAGCCGGCCGTCGTCGACCATCGCCCTGGCGAACGCGTTCTCCGCCTCGAACAGGGTCAGCCCGAGCGCGGCCTTGGCCAGCCGCTCCCGACCGTCGGAGCCGAGCTCGGTCCGCAGCGCACCCGCGGCGGAATTGCGGGTGATCATCCCGTCCAGCGTCGACCGGATCTGCGACTCGGTCGGCAGCGGGAAGTCGACCAGGGTGACCAGCGACTCCAGCTCCGGCGGGATTCGCGGCGTCGGCGAGATCAGGATCAGCGTCCGCGGCACCGGCCCGTCCTTGTAGTACCGGACGGTGTCCTTGATGGCCCGCACCAGTTGGGTGTCCGGTGGCGTCGAGTTCGACCCCAGCCAAGGATGAAGGTCGAGGAACACCACCACGCTCGGCATGGTCAGCGCCGCCGCCGCGGTCAGCGCCGCATGCGGAGTACGGGTGTCGGTGTTACCAGCCTGGCCCAGCGCGGCGAACCCGTTCGCCGTCGACCAGGTGTAGACCTGCCGCGCGGGGGCCACCAGATTGCGGTTGCCGACCACGGCGGCGATCTCGTTCAGTGCCCGGGACTCCTCGGCGGTCTGGATCGACAGCAACGGGAAACGCGCCCGGATCAGCCGCCGCAGGCTGGTCGCGAAGTCGCCGGAATCACCCGAGCCTGCACCGGCCACGCCCACGTTCGCCATCGGCCAACTCCCTCGCCTGCGCCGAGCGGTCCGGGCACGTGTCGCCGGACCGGCCACCGGCTACTGTACGAGCACGGTTACGGGGCCGGCCGAGAGTCCGCCGCACGCGGGCCGCGCCGGGCTGAAGGACTCGCAGCCGGACAGTGCTGCCGCAGGTCCCGCGCTGCTCAGGCACGGCACCGCGCCCCGCACCTCGCACCGCATCGCCGAACCGGAGGACAGATGGCCAGGCGCCCGCCGCCCCCCAGCATCGATCACCCGACGCTGGAGTACTTCGCCTACCGCGGGCCGCACCGGGTCGCCACCGGCAGCCTGGCCCCGGCGGGGCTGGACGGGGTGGTGTTCGCGCCGACGTCCGGCCGGCGATTGCCGATCGTCGCGTTGGGGCACGGCTGGCTGCAGTCGGCCGCCCGGTATGCCGACACCATGCGGTACCTGGCGTCGTGGGGCATCATCGTCGTCGCGCCGAACACCCACCGCAGCGTGTTCTCCTCGCAACAGGGGCTGGCGCTCGATCTGTCCAGGGCG
>DASQFG010000586.1:0-4334 GCA_035633315.1 Nakamurella sp.
AGCGAGATCGGGTCGGTAGACGTTCCGCAGACGACAACGGTTGCCGGGTTTGTCATCAGCCTGACCATCGAGTCCTGGGCCGCCTTCGGCAGGTCTGTTGTCGGGATGGCACAAGAGATGCTCGACGGACTTGCGGTGGAGTTCAAGAGGGTCTTCGGTCTGACGTTCGGCGACTACCATGCGTACCTGCACCTCGGCGACCCGATTGCGTTCGTGTGAACATTCGGTGAAGCGATGATGGCGAATTCCGCCTATTGGGCCGGGAATGGTGATGACGAAACGAGCGGTCAGCCCTGATTGACCGAGCCGCTGCCGGACACCGACCGCTCCACCTGGGTCGGCGAACCGAAGTAGGTGACGTCTCCGCTCCCGCTGATCGACACGGCCAGCCGGCCTGTCACCGTGACGTTCGCGTTGCCCGACCCGGTCACCTCGATGCCGGTGTCGCCGGCGCTCAGCTCCTTGCCGTTGTAGTCACCGGAACCGCTGATGTCGATCTGCTGCGAGTCCGCGCTCCCGCCGAGCGTGACCTTGCCCGAGCCGGACACCCCCACAGCCACCGACGGCACCTGCAGGCCGGTCAGGTTGACATCGCCCGACCCGGAGAGGGTGACAGTGGCCTCCCCGCGCAGCACGCCGTCGCCGGTCGCGCTGCCCGACCCGCTGATGTCCAGACTCGTCAGGGACGGGACCACCAGCGCATAGGAGATGGACCCGCCGCCCGGTATGTTCGCCTTGCTGTCCAGCAGCAGGGTGCCGCCGTCGACCTCGGACGTCAGGTAGTCCAGCTGGTTGGCACCGGCCGTGATGGTCAACCCTGGCGCCTCGCCAACGGTGACGGTCAGGTCGCCGCTGGTCCGCAGATCAACCGCTGTCACGCCGCCGATCGCCCGCTCGGCGGTGGTCTGCGGCCCGGCGTCGGCGACAGCACTGCAGCCTGCCAGCGCCAGCAGGCCGACGACTGCGGGCACCACCAACAGAGTCATGCGTGGTCGCGACTGTGATGTGGTCTGCGTCATGGTTATCCGGTATCCCCTCGATTGTCCTGTCCCGAACGGTAGAGCCGATCGCCGTCGACGGCAGTGGGGCCAGCCCCTCACTTACCGGGGGACAGCCTCGTCGTTGGGTGGATCGGTTCTGCTCGATAGGTTGAGCGGGCGCCGTCGCCACCCCTTCCGGCGGCCCCTGGAGGTCTTTCAATGCCCGGTCCACTGCACGGTGTGACGGTCGTCGATCTGTCCAGGGCGCTGGCCGGCCCGCACGCCGCGATGATGCTGGGCGACCTGGGCGCTCGCGTCATCAAGGTCGAATCGCCGGGCACCGGTGACGACACCCGCGGCTGGGGTCCGCCGTTCGTCGGCCCGGAGGGCGCCCGTGAGTCGACGTACTTCCTGTCCTGCAATCGCAACAAGGAGTCGATCGTCCTCGACCTCAAGAGCGACGAAGGCCGCTCCATCCTGACCCGGCTGGTCCGGGCCTCCGACGTACTGGTGGAGAACTTCCGCCCCGGGGTGCTCGACCGGCTCGGCTTCTCCACCGCTCGGCTGCACGAGCTCAATCCGCGGCTGGTGGTGCTGTCGATCTCCGGATTCGGGCACGACGGCCCGCAGGGTGGGCGCGCCGGTTACGACCAGATCGCCCAGGGCGAAGCGGGCCTGATGAGCCTCACCGGCCCCTCCTCGGACGAGCCGACCCGGATCGGCGTGCCGATCGGCGACCTGCTGGCCGGCATGTACGGCGCCTACGGCGTGGTCTCCGCGCTGTACGAGCGCGAGAAGACGGGGCGCGGCGGCGTGGTGCGCACCAGCCTGCTGGCGGCGATCGTCGGGGTGCATGCCTTCCAAGGCACCCGGTACACCGTCGCCGGCGAGGTGCCGCACGCCCAGGGCAACCACCACCCGTCGCTGGCGCCGTACGGGTCGTTCCGCTGCCGTGACGCGATCGTGCAGGTTGCGGTCGGCAGTGACGGGCTGTGGCGGGCGTTCGCGCCCGCCGTCGGTATCGACCCGGCGGACCCGCTGTTCGCCGACAACGCGGCCAGGGTGAAGCACCGGCAGGCGTTGATCGAGCTGATCAACGACGCCTTCGCGGACCGTGACGTCGCCGATCTGCTCATCGACCTGGACAAGGCGGGCGTCCCGGCCGGTGAGGTGCGCACCCTGGACCGGGTCTACGAATGGGACCAGACCCGCTCGCAGGGCCTCGTGCTCGAGGTCGATCACTCCACCCTCGGCCCGATCAACCTGCCAGGGCCGCCGTTGCGGTTCGACGAACACCTGCCGGCCGGGCACCGGGCGCCGCCCACGCTGGGGCAGCACAACGAGTCGGTGCGGCAGTGGCTCGATCAGGTCGAGCCGGTCGGCCGGATCTCCGGCGACTGGACCGGTCGGTAAACCGCATTCCGCCGGATCAGTCCAGCAGTGTGTCCAGCAGCCCGTCCAGCAGCCCGGCCTCCTGCGCCAGGATCGCGACCTGCCCCCGGTTCGCCGCGTCCAGCTTGACCCGCAGCCGCGGCACGTGCGCCTTCACGGTCGCCTCGCTCAGATACAGCGAGGCGCCGATCTCGTGGTTGGACAGTCCCCTCGCCCTCGCCCTCGCCCTCGCCTACCCGGTCCGCCGGCCGACTGGTCCAACAGCGTCCAGAAACGATCGTTGCACCTTGAACCGATCGGTCAGTTACTTGCCAGCCAGGAACTACTTCGTATAGCGGCCGTTGTGGAAACTACTGGCGCTGGACCACCATCCGAGGCGCGAGATGCGCGCGCCTCTCTGCAGCAGGCTCGCCAGGTGGAGGAGGCGGTCCGCGGGATCGACACCCCTTGGTGGTACTTCGTCTTGAGCGCAGCGCTGTTCGCGTCACTCGTCCTGACCCAGCTGCTCGGGGACAAGTCGACCACGTTCATGATGGCCGTCGGCATGGCGATCGTGGCCCTGAACCTGATGGCGGCCCGGGGTGCCGGGGTGATGGGATCGGGCAGTCACAACCTGGGCTTCGTCACGGCGGTGTTCCTCATCCTCGTCGTGATCGTCGGTTCTCTGGTCTGGTTCGGGGCTACCGGCGAGGTGTGGACCGTCGTCACGGCGGCCGCCGCAGCCGCTGTGCTGATGCTGATCGGGGGATGGCTGTACCGACGGAAACCGTCATGATTCGGCGCCGCCAGCACAAGGCGGAGCCCCAGCTCGACCCCCTCATCCACCCCACCAACCGGCTCCGGGTCTGCGCGGCGCTTGCGGCTGCCGGCCTGGTCGAGTTCTCCGCCGTCCAGCAGGCGGTCGGACTGAGCGCCTCGGCGCTCAGCAAGCAGGTCCACGCCCTGACCGGCGCCGGCTACGTGACCCAGAGCCGCGGTGTCGCCGATTCGCGTCGGATCTGGCTGCGGCTCACGCCCGCCGGCCGCACGGCCTACCGATCACATCTGGCGGCATTGCAGGCCCTCATCGACGCCAGCAACCAAGCCAGCGTCGGGGCCGGCTCCGGGGCAGAGGAGTTCGATCCCACCCTCTGACGAGGCCCAGCTGATGGGCGTCCCTGATGGCGTCAAGCACGTCTGCATGATCAGCGGCCATCGGTCACTCGCGTGGTCGACCCCGCAATGGATCGTTCGCGTTACAACCGTGGCGATCGCGACATCGACGCAGGTCGTTGCTGGTTGCCGTCGCCCGCCGGCGCGCTGCCCGAGTTGGTGGCAGCCGCGGTCGCCGGGAACCGTACCGCGTGGGACGTGCTCGTGGAGCGTTTTGCGTCGCTGGTCATCTCCGTGACCCGCCGATCGGGCGTGAGCCCAAGTGATGCCGACCACGTTGCTGCGCAGCCTGCGGCGGGACGTGACGTAGCCGATCCGAGGCGCCGGCGGGCACCCGAGACGGGCCGGCTCAGGCGAAGCTCCCGCCGGAGCCGGCCTTGCGGTGCAGGGCCGCCAGCCGGTCGAGAAAGACCACCTGACCCTTGACCAGCTTCACCCTGGCAGTGTCGAGGTCGAACCACTCGGCGCGGTCCACCTCCGGGAACGACTGCATCCGCCCGGAGCGCGGCGGCCACTCCATCTCGAAGGTGTTGCTGGTGACGCCGGCCACGTCGAAGTCCGCGCGCCGGGCGAAAGCAACCACCGACTTCCCGCTCTGCCGGGTCTCGCCCAGGTAGTTCTCCGGGCCGTCCGGCAGTGGCGAACCCAGCTCTTCTTCGAACTCGCGAGCGGCCACTGCGTGCGGCTCCTCCGCATCGCCGTGCTCGCCCTTGGGAATCGACCACGCATGCTCATCCTTGCGGGCCCAGAACGGCCCACCCATGTGCACCAGCAGCACCTGCAGGACCCCGTCCTGGACGCGGTAGAGCA
>DASQFG010000587.1:0-3285 GCA_035633315.1 Nakamurella sp.
CATCGTTTGAACGGCGCGGTTGGGCCAGATATGGCCCAGCACCCGGCTTTCCGGCCTGGGCCGTTCGATCAATTCGAGCGCTGGAATCCAGCCAGGTTGATGTTCCCACCGCAGTCGGTGCTTCGGGCCCTCGTAGATGACCAGGACGCCGTCAAGATCGAGCATAGTCATGCTAGGTGTCGGTCAGGTCGTACCCGTCGGTGCTGATCTCCGGGTGACCCTGCGTCTTCGGGGTCCTCCAGGACCCGCAAATGGCCGAACAGGCACTGCTGAACCCCGTACAGGCTCATCCGCTCATCCCTCACCTCCCAGTGGGCATTCATCGCGGGGGCCTTGGTGGGTCCGTCCCCAAAATGGCAGCCGGCTCCGTCGGCCGCGAGGTGCTGCCATGACAGCTCCCGGGACGAATGTCCACCGTCCGGACCCTCGAGGCATCCAAACTGCGGGAAGAAAGGCCTGCTCGCAACCTGTGACGGCACTGGTCGAGCCTCCTCCCGCACAGCGGAAGCCGATGCGCGCACCGGGGAGCTGACGCCTACTGGGTGGCCGAGGAGATGTCGATGTGCGGGTACTCGGGCCGCCACATGGCCTGGTGGACCTGTCCGATCGGATTGGTCAACGGCACCCGGGCCAGACCCTCCTCCGCGGCCGTGGTCGCGACCGCGACGGCGACCGCCGCCGAGACGGTGCGCAGGTCCTGCATCGGCGGCAGCAGCGCGGCCCCCGGTGCGCTCGCGTTGGACAGTCGCGCGATCGCGTCCGCGGCGGCGGCGATCATCCCGTCGCTGATCCGGGCGGCCCTGGCGACGGTGACTCCGAGGCCGAGGCCCGGGAAGATCAGCGCGTTGTTGGACTGCGCGATCTGATAGGTCCGGCCGCCGTAGGTCACCGGACCGAACGGACTGCCGGTGGCGGTGAGTACCCGGCCGTCGGTCCAGGCGAGCAGATCCTGAGGCAGCGCCTCGCATTTCGAGGTCGGGTTGGACAGCGGCATGATGATCGGCCGTTCGGTGTGCGCGGCCATGTCCCTGACGATGGCCTCGGTGAACGCGCCGGCGTGAGTGGAGGTGCCGATCAGGATCGTCGGGTGCACCCGGGAGACCACCTCGGCCAGACCAACGGATCGAGGGTCACCGGCCCAGCCGGAACTGTCGCCCCAAGTGTCGATTTCGGCCCGGGAGCGCGCGTAGAACTGCTGGAAATCCAGGAGGTCAGTGGCATCGTCGATCATCAGGCCGTTCTTGCCCATGGCATAGAACCGGTCAGTCGCCTCCTGCGGCGAGAGACCCTCGCGGATCATCTGCTCGCGCATCATGTCCGCGATACCCAACCCCGCGGTGCCGGCGCCGTAGATCACCACCCGCTGGTCCGCGATCCGCGACCCGGCAGAGCGGACCGCAGAGAATGCCGCGGCCAGCACCACCGCGGCGGTGCCCTGCATGTCGTCATTGAAGGTGCAGACGCGGTCGGCGTACTTGTTGAGGATGCGGCGGGCGTTGGCGGCGCCGAAATCCTCCCAGTGCAGCATCGCGTTCGGGAATGCCGCGCCGGCGGTCGTCACGAAAGCCTCGATCAGCACGTCGTAACGCTCGTCCCGGACCCGCGCATGCCTTGCGCCCAAGTACATCTCGTCGGTCAGCAGACTCAGGTTGTCGGTGCCCATGTCCAGCACGACCGGGAGCACGCGGCGGGGGTGTACCCCGGCGGCCGCGGTGTAGACGGCGAGCTTGCCGATGGAGATCTCGATTCCGCCGATGCCCTGATCACCGATACCCAGCACGCCCTCGGAGTCCGTCACGACGATCAGGTCGACGTCGTCGGGCCCCAGACCCGTGTTGCGGAAGGCGGTCTCGACGTTCTCGGGCTGATCCACCGACAGGAAGACACCCCGCGGGCGGCGGTACTCGTGGCTGAACCGCTCGATCGCCTCACCCACGGTCGGGGTGTAGACCACCGGCAGCATCTCGGAGATGTGGTCGGTGAGGAGCCGGTAGAACAGCACCTCGTTGCGGTCGCGCAGATTCGCCAGGTACACCCACTTGCGCAGATCGCTGGTCTGCTGCAGGTACTGCGCATAGACCCGACGCAGCTGGCCCTCCAGCGTGCTGACCCCGGTGGGCAGCAAACCGCTGAGGCCCAGCGCCTCCCGCTCTTCCAGCGTGAAGGCGGTGCCCCGGTTGATGCTCGGGGAGGTCAGCACGGCGCTGCCCCTGGCGTGAATGTGCGCGGTGACCCCGTCCGCGGTCGCGGTGAGGTCGTAGAGCCGCCAGGAGGAGGCCGGGGGGGCGGGCGTCGTGGCCGGACTGGTGGCGGCGGGGCCGGTGCCGGCGGGGCTCGCGGTGCCGGCGGGCCGGTCGGCGCCGTCCTGGTTGCCGATCACTGTGCTGCTCATGACGAGGGCCTTTCGCTGTGCGATATCTCCTGCGGTGGGGCGGTCAGTCGGTGGTCAGCGGGCGGTCCCGAAAATGGCGGACACGCCGCGCCACGGCGGGCCGGGTGTGGCTCGCCGTGGCGCCGTGCACTGCACGCTGTGCTGGCCGGTGGCCGGCAGTCAGCCGGCCGATCGTGAGGCGGCTCGATGAGCGTCCTCTCGATCATGGCCCCTTGGTCAAGGCTGCTTGATCAACACGACTTGATCAACACGACTTGAACAAGACGACTTGATCAAGACGGAGGTCAGTGTGCCGCTGCGTGTTCCTTGTAGGCGACGACGTCCTTGCGGTGCTCTTCGGCGCTGTGCTCGTCGAACATGTCCGTGTCGTCGAACGGATCCTCGCCGGAGAACACCCGGTCGGCCTGCGGGCGGTCGATCTCCTTGACCCAGCCCGCGATCACCAGGGTGGCGACGGCGTTGCCGGAGAAGTTGGTCAGTGCGCGGGCCTCGGACATGAACCGGTCGACGGCGACGATCAGGCCGACACCGGGGACCAGGTCGGGGCGGTGGGAGGCGAGGCCGCCGCCCAGCGTGGCCAGGCCGGCGCCGGTGACCCCGGCGGCACCCTTGGAGGCGACGATCATGAAGACCAGCAACGACAGCTGCTCGCTCCAGGACAGCGGGGCACCCATGGCGTTGGCGATGAACAGCGAGGCCATCGTCAGGTACATGGCGGTGCCGTCCAGGTTGAACGAGTAGCCGGTCGGCACCACGATGCCGACGACCGGCTTGGAGACGCCCAGGTGCTCCATCTTGGCGATCAGCCGGGGCAGCGCGGTCTCCGACGAGGAGGTGGCGACGATCAGCAGGTACTCCTGGCGCAGGTAGTGCATCAGCCTGAAGATGGAGAA
>DASQFG010000588.1:0-3851 GCA_035633315.1 Nakamurella sp.
GCTGGCGCCGTGGCATCCCCGACTGTGGACAGCGAGCCGGCGCTGCCGCCGGACGTCCCGGCCGGGACCCTGCGCCGACTCCGCGCGGCGCGAGCGGCCGACGGCGGCGAAGGTCGCGCCGGTCCGTTGACGAGGTGGCGGCGCTCCCTTTTCGGGACGGGCGGATTGCGCATCCTGGCCAGTGCGGCCGGCGGCCTGACGCTGTACGCGGCGTTCGCGCCGTCCACCCGGTGGTGGTTGGCGATCGCCGGGTTCGCCCTGTTCGGGCTCGCGCTGGCCGGTCGCTCATGGAGGGCCGGCCTCGGGCTCGGCCTGCTGTTCGGCTTGACCTTCTACCTGCCGCTGCTGACCTTCACCAACGTCTACGTCGGCAACCTGCCCTGGATCGCGCTGGCCGTCGCCGAGGCGATGCTGACCGCTCCGGTGGGTGCGCTGGCCGCCGAGGCTTCCCGCCGGTTGCCGGCCTGGCCGGTGTGGGCCGCGGCCGCCTGGATCACCGGCGAGGCGCTGCGTGCCCGGTTCCCCTTCGGCGGCTTCCCCTGGGGCGGCGTGGCGTTCTCGCAGGCCGACGGGCCGTTGCTGCCGGTGGCGTCACTGCTGGGCGCCAGCGCGCTGGGCTTCCTCACCGCGCTGGCCGGGTTCGCCGTGGCGGGGCTGATTCGTGCCCTTGCAGTGCAGCGGCGTCCGCTGCGGTCCGCGGCGGTGCTCGGCGCGATCGCGATGCTGCTCGCGCCGTTCCTGCTCGGCCTGGGCGGCCTGGCCACCGTCCAGCACGGCGCCGACGCACCCACCCGGACGATCGCCGTCATCCAGGGCAACGTGCCACGCGCGGGCCTGGAGTTCAACGCCGAGCGGCGCGCGGTGCTGGACATGCACGCCCAGCGCACCCACGAACTGGCCGCCGCGGTGCGGGCGGGCACGGCCCCGGCTCCGGCGCTGGTCATCTGGCCGGAAAACTCCACCGACATCGACCCGTACCGCAACCAGGACGCGAACGCGGTGATCAGTGCCGCGGCGCAGGACATCGGGGTGCCGATCCTGGTCGGCGCCGTCGTGCAGGCAGGCACACCCGGCGAGGGCTACAACCAGGCGATCGTCTGGGACCCCGTCACCGGACCGGGCCAGATCTACGCCAAGCGGCACCCGTTGCCGTTCGGCGAGTACATGCCGTACCGGTCGTTCTTCCGGATCTTCTCCGACAAGGTGGACCTGCAGCGCGGCACCTTCCTGCCCGGCGACGTGCCCGGCAACCTGAACGTCGGCGGAGTCAACGTCGGGGACGTGATCTGCTTCGAGGTGGTCTACGACGACCTGGTCCGCGACGTGGTGCGCGGCGGGGCGCAAGTGCTGGTCGTGCAGACCAACAACGCCACCTTCGGCTACACCAACGAGACCAATCAGCAGCAGGCGATGAGCCGGGTCAGGGCCGTCGAACACGGCCGTGAGGTCCTCATCTCGGCCACCAGCGGGGTCTCCGCCGTGATCGGGCCGGACGGAACGGTCGAGTCCACGGTGCCGCTGTTCACCCCCGGTTACATGACGCCGTCGGCGCCGCTGATCACCGCCACGACGCCGGGTACGGTACTCGGTGGCCCGCTGGAATGGATCCTCGCCGTCGCGACGCCCCTGGCGCTCGCGGTCGCGGTGATCGCCGCCCGGCGTCGGGCTGCTGGCGGCCGACCGACGGCGACCGCGCAGGAGCCGGCCGAGGGCATCACCGAGACCGCCGCCGACACCGCGACCCAGAAGGACCCGACACCGTGAGCCCCGAGAGTGCAGCGTTGCCCTCACCAGCGTTGCCCTCACCGCAGTCCGACAGCGAGCAGCCCGATAGCGAGCAGACACCGACCGATCGCGTGCTGGTGATCATCCCGACGTACCAGGAGCGGGAGAACCTTCCGCTCATCCTGGACCGGGTGCGCGCCGTGGTACCGAGTGCCTCGGTGCTGGTGGTGGACGACGGAAGCCCCGACGGCACCGGACAGATCGCCGACGAGCGGGCCGCCGCCGACGACCACATCCACGTGCTGCACCGCCCCGTGAAGACGGGTCTGGGTGCGGCCTACGTGGACGGCTTCGGCTGGGGGCTGGAACGCGGGTTCAAGGTGCTGGTCGAAATGGACGCCGACGGTTCGCACGCTCCCGAGCAGCTGCCCAGGTTGCTCGCCGCGCTGCAGCACGCCGACCTCGTGCTCGGCTCGCGGTACGTGCCCGGTGGTTCGGTGATCAACTGGCCGAAACGCCGGGAGTTCCTGTCCCGGGGCGGGAACCTGTACTGCCAGATCATGCTGGGGGTGAACCTGAAGGACATCACGGGCGGCTACCGCGCCTACCGCGCCGTCGTGCTGCGTGACCGGTTGTCCGGCCACGTGGAGTCGCAGGGGTACTGCTTCCAGGTCGACCTGGCCTGGCACGCCGCCCAGGCCGGGTGGCGGGTCGTCGAGGTGCCGATCACCTTCACCGAACGAGAGATCGGCACGTCGAAGATGAGCGGCGGGATCGTCCGGGAGGCGCTGCTGAAGGTCACCGGGTGGGCGGCGGTGCACCGATGGAATCAGCTCAAGTCGCTGGTGGGCCGTCGGGAGCCGGCCGTCAAGAGCTGACCGGATTCGCGGCCGGCCCGCCCCGCAGACACCACCAGCGCCGCCCGCGGAACTGCCACGGAACGGCGCTGGTCGAGTGTCGCTATGACCGGTTGAGGGTCAATGTCAGGACGCGGTGCGGCGGCTCTTCAACTCGCTGAGCCGCTCGTTCAAGATCTCCTCGAGCTCCTCGATCGAACGCCGCTCCAGCAGCATGTCCCAATGGGTGCGCGGGGGCTTGACGACCTTGCCCTCGGGGACGGAGCCGTCGATCAGCATCGAGGACAGCCCGTGCATCCGGCAGTCCCACGTCGTCGGGACCTCGGCATCGTCGGCCATCGGTACGGTGAACTCGTGGTCGCGCGGGCACCGGTAGGTCGCGGTCCGGCGAGGGGCGAGGTCGTGGTTGCGGTCGGCCTCGTAGCTGGTGGATCCGAGGCGGCTACCGCGCAGGACACGGTCGGCCATGGTGTTCCTTCCCTGCAGCCTGAACTGCTGCTGTGATCTCTGCGGCGACTCGGCCGCGCGCAGCGTGCCGGATGTCTCTTCCGGCGGCGAGCCCGATGGGCTTCCTACCGATGAGTAACGCATTTCAGGTGGTGTTCGTTCCCAACACGGGGTCGGCTGGGACTTGTGGTGCGAAGTTCACTCTCTAGGGTTCTTACCGCTGTCAACGGGCTGTTGGATGCCCCAGACACATGTGAGACGCCCAAGGTGTCCACCGTCACGCCTGCGGACGGAGAATTCTTCGGATCGATGGGGTGAAACCGGTCACGGCACGGCCCTCGGCCCGACTCCCGGCGGTTTCGACCTGCGCGTCGTCGGCGAGCTGGGCCAGCTGCTCCGCCTGGGCGGGGGTGAAGAACTGCGCCTCGTGGACGATCAGCTAATCGACCCGACGGCCCTGGGACCACGACCGTCGCACCGGCGCGCCGAGATCCATCTCGTCGTCGACCTCGACAGCGGCCCGGGTTCAGCCCCATCCGGGAACTGATCCGGGCCGGTCCGGAGCGGTCCAGCCTGGTCAACAGCAGGCCGTGCCGGCCCTGCCGCGCGCGGTTGTGGTCCAGTTGCAGGGCAAGCGTCGACTTGCCGCAGTCCATCGGCCCGTAGAAGAACTTGACCGAACCACCGGCGAACCGGCTGAGCCCGACGCCGGCAGCCGGGACCGCGGACAGCGCCGAGGGAGACTGCGGTCCGGTCGGGTGGGTGGCGGCTTCCTACATTCCGCGCACTGTAGCGCCGGACCGGCCCGCTCAGCGCCAGGCG
>DASQFG010000589.1:0-9106 GCA_035633315.1 Nakamurella sp.
CTCGCCGCACTGGCGCTCGGGCTGGTGCCGTTCGCGGTCACCCTGGTCCAGATGCGGGTGTTCTACGCGATGAAGGACGCACGCACCCCGACCATCATCAACGCGATCATGGTTGCGGTCCGGGTACCGCTGCTGATTTCCAGCGCCACCCTCGACGAGGCCCTGATCATTCCCGGTCTGGCCGTCGCGACCTCGGTGTCGTACCTGGTCGGGGCCATCGCCGGGGAGATCTGGCTGCGCGCCAGGTACGGGCCGATGGGTACCCGGCGCACCCTTCTCACCCTGCTGAAGATGACGGTCGCCGGCGCCGCGGGAGCGGTCGCCGCGATGCTGGTCGGCAATCGGCTGCTGCAGCTGGAGGTCGAGGACCTCGGCGACGCGCTGGTCGAGATCCTGATCAGCGGCACCGTCGGGCTGATGGTGATCGCCGCCGTGGCCGTGCTGCTCAAGGTCGAGGAGCTGGTGCCGCTGCGCCGCCGAATCGCGGCGATCGTCAGGAAGGTCATCCGGCGTGGTCCGCCACCCGGGACAAACCCGCCCGGCGCGCCGGGCTCCACCGACGCGGTGACTGTTGCCCTGACCCTTCCCTCCCCA
Source organism: Nakamurella sp. (assembly GCA_035633315.1). GTDB lineage: Bacteria > Actinomycetota > Actinomycetes > Mycobacteriales > Nakamurellaceae > Nakamurella. The sequence goes on from DASQFG010000589.1 coordinate 595, forward strand.
TTGGCCGGTCAGATGTCACCGGCGGGTGCGTCAGCGCCCGGGATGTCGCCGCGACATGGCACCCTCAGAGGGAGCAGTACTTCCGTCAGTGCCGACGACGCCGAGCGCACCGTCCGGTTGGACACCCGCGCCCCGCGACCGAATGGTCCCGGCGGCCCGGACAGCCAGCTGGACGCCCCAACCGAACCAGCAAGACCAAGGGAGCAGGTGAAAGGTTCCGTGCCCAGCAACAGCGGTGGTCCGGCCGGCCGAGGGGTCGCGGAGGAGGAACTCGCGACCCCTTCCGAGGTCACGATCGACAGCCCCAATCGGGAAACCGGCGGCGTCGCAACTGGCGGCACCGGAGCTGACGGCGACGCGACGAGGGTGCTCAACGCCGCGGAATTGACCTCAGCGAACGAACCACCTCCGTCGTTCGCCGATGACGAAGCCGGCGTGACCATGCCGACAACGTCCTCCGGGGCGGTCGGCGGTGCCGGTTCGGACGCTGCTGTGGAACGTGTCGCTGCAGCTCCGCTGACCCCCGGCACCACGATCGGCGGCCGCTACCGGCTGGTCAGCCTGGTGTCCGCCGACGCCGCCGGGCATTGGTTCTGGCGCGCCAAGGACACCGTGCTGCCCCGCGACATGGCCGTGACGATCCTGCCGGACACCACGGGTGCCTCGGCCACCGTGGCCAGGACGCTCCGGGCCGGCCGGCTGCACCACATCGGGCTGCCACAGACGCTGGACGTCGGCACCGACCACGGCCAGTCCTACGTCGTCGGGCAGTGGGTGGACGGCGCAACACTCACCGACCTGCTGTCCGCAGGGCCGCTGGAGCCCGACGTGGCAACCTCCATCACCGCCAAGATCTCCGAGGCGGTGGCCGAGGCACATCGCAACGGCATCGCGCTGGGCGCGATCAACCCCTCGCTGATTCGGGTCAACTTCGACGGTCAGGTGCGGTTCTCGCACGTCATCGCGCACGGCTCGGCAACACCCGACCAGGACATCCGGGCCGTCGGCGCACTGCTCTACCTGATGCTCACCGGCACCTGGCCGCTGCCCGAACCCTTGGACCCGCTGGCCATGGCGGGCCGCACGGTTGCGTCGATCCCACCCTCCCCGACCAGCCTCGGCCGCGAACTCCCGGCCGACGAGGTCCGGCCGGGAGTGCCGGAGGCGCTGTCCGCGCTGGCCGAACGTGCGCTGCACCCCGACGAGCCGGACGGCATCCACGCCGTCGGCGCGATCGCGGCGCTGCTGCGCAGCCCGGAAACCGTGGGTCACGCGGAAGCGGCAACCGCGCCGCAGGACCGTCCGCTCAGTGCCGGCGACCGCAGGCTGATCAGGGAGCGCCGAGTCAAGTTGTCGCTGGCCGCGGTCGTCCTCGCGGTCTTCGCGGTGTTGATCGTCATCGCCATCGGTGGGTTGGCCAAGCAGTTCCTGGCCTCGGTGGAGAACAGCGCACCCGACGACGTCAAGATGATCGACCTCAATACCCCGCCCTCCGCGCAGCCGGCCGCCCCGGCACCGGACGCCGCAACGTCCGGCGGACAGCCGACGCCGGCCGCGGCGCCGGCCGCCGCACCGGTGCCGATCGTCGCGGGCCAGGTCTACGACCCACAGGGCGACGGCAAGCCGGACTACAAGGCCTACGTCGACCGTGCGTACGACGGCAACGCTGACTCGGCCTGGCTGACCTGGGTCTACAAGCAGCAGTTCCCCAGCCTGAAGACGGGCGTCGGGCTGAACCTCGAACTGGAGAAGGAGACGACCCCGACGTCGGTGCAGATCACCAGCGCGACACCGGGCACGAAGGTCGAGATCCGCTCCTCGACCGGACCGACCGTGCCGCTGCAACAGACCACGGTGCTGGGCTCTGGGACCGTCACCGACAAACCGCTCACCATCCCCTTGACGGCTGCGCCGAAGTCGAAGTACTTGCTGGTGTTCGTCACCGGGATGGCCCCCTCCGCCGACAAACAGTTCCAGTCGAAGATCAACGAGATCACCGTCACCGGCAGTTGACCCATCCTGACTCCGAACGGCGCCCGCTCGGCGGGCCGCGCGGTGGCACTGCGCCGGGAATGTCGGTCGGTAGGGTGGCGTTGAGCAGTGCAGATGGGGACGGGCGTGAGGCCGATCCCGTCGAGAGAGCACCGATCAACCAACCGATCAAGCAACCACAGAGCAGCCAGAATCGCCGGCCGCTGCAGCCAGGCGCTGCGCGCCAGCCGAGGGGATCACGTGACCGACCTGAACCATGCCAGCAACGGCGACCAGTCATCGACCGGCTGCGGACCGGTGCACGACGTGATCGTGGTCGGTTCGGGACCTGCCGGCTACACCGCCGCGATCTACCTGGCCCGCGCCGAACTGCACCCCTTGGTCTTCGAGGGCTACCAGTACGGCGGCGCGCTGATGACCACGACCGAGGTGGAGAACTTCCCCGGCTTCCCGCGGGGCATCCAGGGTCCGGAGCTGATGGCCCAGATCCGCGAGCAGGCCGAGCGCTTCGGCACCGACCTGCGCTCCGTCGACGTGGACAGCGTTGACCTGACCGGCGACATCAAGACGGTGACGGTCGACGGCGAGGTGCATCGCGCCCGCGCGGTGGTGCTCGCGACCGGATCCGCTGCCCGCTACCTTGACCTGCCCGACGAGCAGCGACTGATCGGCCGCGGCGTGTCCGCGTGCGCGACCTGTGACGGCTTCTTCTTCCGCGATCAGGACATCGTCGTGGTCGGCGGCGGAGACTCCGCGATGGAGGAGGCGACCTTCCTCACCCGGTTCGCCCGGTCGGTGACGATCGTGCACCGACGCGACGAGTTCCGGGCCAGCGCCATCATGCTCGAACGCGCGAAGCAGGACCCGAAGATCCGCTGGATCACCAACGCCGCGGTCACTGCGGTGCACGGTGACACCTCCGTCACCGGCGTGGCGCTGACCGACACGCGGACCGGCGAACTGACGGAACTGTCAGCGACCGGGCTCTTCGTGGCCATCGGCCACGACCCTCGCTCGGCGCTGTTCCGCGACCAGGTGGCCACCGACGACGAGGGCTATGTGCTCACGGGAGCGCAGGTGGGCGCCACTGCCTCCACCGGCACCAGCGTCAAGGGCGTCTTCGCCAGCGGCGACCTCGTCGACCACCTCTACCGGCAGGCGATCACGGCCGCGGGGTCGGGGTGCGCCGCAGCGCTGGATGCCCAGCACTACGTCGCCGCGCACTCCCGGATCGACGTGCCGGCGATCTCCGCAGACGAGCCGGTCAACGCCTGATAGATCGCGGCCTGACCGATCGCAGTCTGACCACAGCATCCGCAGCTTCCACCGAGACCAACCCCTGCCCCACCCGGAGTTCATCGAGAAAGGTCACCATGTCCACCCTGAAGGTCACCGACGCCAGCTTCGACACTGACGTCCTGCAGTCCGAGAAGCCCGTCATCGTCGACTTCTGGGCGGAGTGGTGCGGACCGTGCCGCATGGTGGCCCCGATCCTGGAGGAGATCGCGACCAAACACGAGGACAAGGTCACCGTCGCCAAGCTCGACATCGACGCCAACCCGCAGATCGCCCAGCAGTACCAGATCCTGTCGATCCCGACGATGCTGGTCTTCCAGGGCGGTCGGCCGGTCAAGCAGATCGTCGGCGCCAAGCCGAAGGCCGCGCTGCTCGCCGAGTTCGCCGACGTACTGGCCTGAGCCCCTCGCCCCCGCGGGCGCATTCGGGAAACCACAACCCGGATGGGTCGCCGTCGGATGGGTTGCTCCACCACCCGGCTTTCATAGTTCTTCCCCACCGCCTCGCCGTTGGATTCCCCCGTTCGGGGAACCACACGGCGAGGCGCGCGTCTACCAGTCAACGGTTGGCCCGCTTTCGATGCACAATAGTGGGCGGCCAGGGCCGGAAACGGCCGGCAAGAAAGCTGACGGCGAGCGCGGACCGAATGGTCAGACGTTCGATCGATGACGACTGGGCCCGCCCTCGGGGCGGCTGGCGGCGGTCCGCGACCGGGTAAGGGAGAGCGATGCTGCTGCGACGGGGTGACCGAGGTCCGGCTGTCGCCGGAATCCGTGAGGCGCTGGCCAGTCTGCAACTCCTCCCGCCGGTGAACGGCGTCGACCCTGACTCGGCGGAATTCGACAAGGCCATCGACGGCGCGATCCGCACCTTCCAGCAGCAACGCGGCCTGATCGTCGACGGCATGGTCGGCCCCGTCACCATCCGCTCGCTGACCGACGCCCGTTGGAAGCTGGGCGACCGGCCACTGACCTACACGCTGTCCGCGATGATGACCGGCGATGACGTGATGGCCCTGCAGACCCGCCTCGCGGAGATGGGCTACAACACCGGCCGTCCCGACGGCATCTTCGGACCGCTCACCGAAGGCTGTGTCCGCGACTTCCAGCGTCACCGCGGGCTGACCGAGGACGGGGTGTTCGGCCCGGCCACCCACCGCGAACTCACCCGGATCGGGCGGATGGTGACCGGTGGCCGGCCCCAGTACCTGCGCGAGTACCAGATGCTCCGGCAGGCCGGCCCACGGCTGCACGGCAAGCGCATCGTGCTCGACCCCGGTCACGGCGGCGAGGACCTAGGCTGGCGGGCCGACGGCGTCAAGGCCGCCGATCTCACCTACGATATCGCCCGCCGGCTGCAGTCCCGGATGGTCACCACGGGGATGACGGTGTTCCTCACCCGCGAGCCGGGCGACAATCCCTCGCCGGAGGAGCGCGCCGCGTTTGCGAACAGCATCAACGCGGACCTGGTGCTGAGCCTGCACATCGACGGATCCGAATCACCGCAGGCCCGCGGCATCGCCACCTTCCACTTCGGCACCGACTCCGGCGCCACCTCCACCGTCGGTGAGACGCTGGCCGCACTGGTCCAGCGCGAGCTCGTCGCCCGTACCCACTTCTCCGACTGCCGGGTGCACCACCGGCCCTGGGACATCCTCCGGCTGACGAAGATGCCTGCCATTCAGGTCGAGATCGGCTACCTGTCCAACCCGCATGAGCGCGAGCGGCTGACGAACGCCGACTTCCGCAACGTGATCGCCGACGGGCTCCTGGTCGCCGTCAAGCGGTTGTACCTGGACGGTCATGACGACCCGCACACCGGCACGTTCACTTTCTCCGACCTGCTCGCGCACGAGCGGATGATCCGCGACTCGGCCTGATCCATCTGCTCGCCCGGCTCGCTGGTGGCTCTGCCGGCTCTGATTGCCGCCTGGTTGCCGGGGGTGTTGCCGAGCTCAGCGGCTGCCGGCCAGCTCCGGGACCGGAGCGGGCGATGCCGGCACGGTGATCACCGTGAACAGCTTCTCCAGCGCCGCCTCCACCTCGGCTTTCCAGCCGAGGTCCCTGGCCAGCTCGTACCGCAGCCGCGGGTACCGGTGGTGCGGCGCCACATCCCGGAAGCCAACGGCACGGGCGAATCCGGCCGGCAGCAGGCATCTCGGTAGCCCCGCCTCGTCCGGCTCGGTCAGCTCCGTCAGCTCATCCGACGAGCCGGGCTCGGCCCCGCCGGCGCCGGTGCCGCCTTCGCGGCCGAAGAGCTCGATGGCCCGGACGCCGCGGCGGGTCAGCTGCCGGACCACCCCTTCCATCAGGTAGCGCGCCAGGCCCTGGCCGGTGAACTCCTCCCGGATCCGCGCGGTGGTCAGCAGCACCGCATCCGGGGAGACCGGCGAGGTCGGAAACGCCGACGCTCCCGGCACCGCCGTCGGTGGGGCGAACAAGGCGAACCCGACCGGCTCGTCGTCGACGGTGACGATCTGCCCGGCCGACCCCCAGGTGAGCATCACCCCGGACAGCCAGACCTCCTTCTCGAACTCCGTCTCACCCAGTCGACTCGCGGCGCGCGCCGCCTCGGCGTGCAGCTCCCAGGTCACACACCCTCGGCATCGCTCCGGGAGCAGTGCGATGGTCGTCATCGACAACGGCACCAACGCTCGCGTCACTACGCTCCCTGCTCCTCGGGCCACCACCGGTTCGCGCGCTCGTCGCGGGCCCGGGATCACCCTGCTGCATGCGGTTCGGGGCGTGCGACGTCGCCCATCAGGATAGGTGCTTCCCGCCCGACCGACGGCCTCCCGCCGTCGGCCCGGGCTGCGCTGACCCGAAAGCGGTCGGCCCGGCGGTTAGGATGACCCCACCTCTCGATGCTGAATTCCCCCGCACATCGGGCGGTCCAATACCCGGCGGGGTCTGTTCGGCGAAATTTTCGAGGTGTCCGATGACGGGGAACAGCCTTGACCAGCACATGCAGCGGTACGCGCAGCGCACCAACGGCATGCGGGCCTCGGCTATCCGGGCACTGTTCGCCGTCGCCAACCGGCCCGAGGTGGTCTCGCTCGCCGGCGGAATGCCGTACCTGAAGTCGCTGCCGCTGGAGTCGTTGGCGTCGGAAGCCGCTGCGCTGGTCTCCGAAGAGGGCCTGGTCGCGCTGCAATACGGCTCCGGTCAAGGGATTCCGCAACTGCGCGAACAGATCTGTCAGGTGATGGAACTGGAGGGGATCTCCGCTCATCCCGACGACGTCATGGTCACGGTCGGGTCGCAGATGGCGCTGGACCTGACCACCAGGATCTTCTGCGATCCCGGTGACGTCATCCTCGCCGAGGCGCCGTCGTACGTGGGTGCGTTGGGCACGTTCCGCGCCTACCAGGCCGACGTCGTGCACGTCGCCATGGACGACGACGGGTTGATCCCCGAAGCACTCGTCGCGGCCATCGACGCGTGCGCGGTGGCCGGTCGGCGGGTCAAGCTGCTCTACACCATTCCCAATTTCCACAACCCGGCCGGCGTCACCCTTTCCGACGAACGACGGCCGATCATCGCGGAGATCTGCAGGGCGGCCGGCATCGCGATCCTGGAGGACAACCCTTACGGCCTGCTGGGTTTCGACGACCGGCTGCGCCGGGCAATGCGGGCCGACGACCCGGACAACGTTATCTACCTGGGTTCGTTCTCGAAGACCTTCGCCCCCGGGCTCCGGGTCGGCTGGGTGCTGGCGCCGCATGCCGTGCGGGAGAAACTGGTGCTGGCCAACGAAGCCGCGACCCTCAACCCGCCGGTGTTCAACCAGATGTTGATCTCCCGGTACCTGGCGAAATTCGATTGGCTGAGCCAGGTCAAGGCCTACCGCCACACCTATGCCGAACGTCGCGACGCGATGCTCGGTGCGCTGCAGATGCACATGCCGGAAGGCACCACCTGGACCACCCCCGACGGCGGGTTCTATGTCTGGGTCACCCTGCCGGAGGGATTCGACGCGGCCGCGATGCTGCCCCGCGCGGTGACCGCCCGCGTCGCCTACGTGCCCGGGACCGCTTTCTACGCCGACGGTCTCGGGTCGCGGCAAATGCGGCTGTCGTACTGCTTCCCGACCTCGGACCGCATCGTCGAGGGCATCCGGCGACTGGCCAGTGTGCTGGACAGCGAACTCGACGTGATGCGCACCTTCGGCACCACCGTGTCCCGTCCGGCCGTCGGCCCGGCGTCGCCGTCGCCGGACACCGCCTGAGCGCTATGCATCTCGCGCACCCACTCGCTACGTGCCGACGCGTCGCGCCAGCAACCACACCCATGATCTGCCAAGGAGAATGAGTCGATGAGCCGACACGTCGTGGTGCTTGCTGGTGGACTGAGCCACGAGCGCGATGTCTCGCTGCGTTCCGGGTCGCGGCTGTACGAGTCGCTCCGTCATCTGGGCATGGAGGTCACCCTGCGGGACGTCGACTCGGACCTCATCCCGTGGCTGGTGGAAACGAAGCCGGACGCCGCGATCATCGCCCTGCACGGCGGACGCGGAGAAAACGGGGCCATTCAAGGGATTCTCGAAATGGTGGGAATCCCGTATCTGGGTACGCCGACGAAGAATTGCCGGCTGGCCTGGGAGAAGAACATCGCCAAGAACCTGGTCGAGCGCAGCGGCTTCACCACGCCGCCGTGGATGTCGCTGTCCCACAATACGTTCCGCGACCTCGGAGCCGGAGCGCTGATCGATTCGCTGGTGGGATACCTGGGCCTGCCGCTGATGGTGAAACCGCAGCACGGTGGATCCGCGCTCGGCGCCAGCGTCGTCCGGTCAGCAGCGGAATTGCCCCCGGCGCTGGTCGGCGCCTTTGCCTACGGCGACCTCGTCGTGGTCGAGGTGTTCGTGGAAGGCGTCGAGTTGGCGATCACCGTCATCGAAGAGGCGGACGGCGCGCGCGCCCTGCCCGCGGTGGAGATCGCCCCGAGCAGCGGGATCTTCGACTACGAATCCCGCTACACCGCCGGCCTGACCACCTACTTCACCCCGGCCCGGCTCTCCGACGAAGTCGCGGCCGCTGCCGCTGATCTCGCCATCGGCGCGCACCGGGTGCTCGGACTGCGGGACGTGTCGCGCACCGATGCCATCGTCGCCCCCGACGGGACCGTGCATTTCCTCGAGGTGAACGTCTCGCCCGGGCTGACCGAGACGTCGATGCTGCCGATGTCGGTGGACGCGGCCGGCCGGGACCTGGGCGAGCTCTACG
>DASQFG010000590.1:0-6041 GCA_035633315.1 Nakamurella sp.
CAGGTCCCGAGGCACCACCGACAGTGCGAGGGGCGCGACCACCGTGACGATCTCGTCGTCACGCCCCTGCGCGGTCAATCGGTACTCGCCCTCGGCCAGGTCGTAGACCTCCACCGACGGTGCGCGAGGGTCGACGATCCAATACTGGAAGATGCCGCCCTCGGCGTACCGGGAGGACTTCAGCCGGCGGTCGATCCGGGCCGACCCCGGCGAGAGGACCTCGATCACCAGGCTGGGGGTTTTGGTGATGTTCTTCGGGCCGATCCGGTCCTTGCGGACCACCAGCAGATCGGGTTCCAGCGACGTTCGGCGATCCGGTTGCCAGTCCAGCGGGGCCACGAACACCTCGTGATCGGGCGGGCAGACGGCACTGAGCAGGATGGCGAGGCGGAGCAACGCGCGCTGGTGGCGCGGAACCGGTGACGGGCTCACGATCAATGTCCCGTCGATGAGTTCGTACCGCAGCCCGTCGTCCGGCAGGGTCTCCAGCATGTCGACGGTCCACTCGCCGTCGACGCGCGCAGGCCAGCCGATTGCCCGCTCGGTCGTTGCTGGTTCGGCCATACCGACCATCGTGCCTCCTTCGGTGTTCGCATTCCAGAGAGTGTGGGCCATCGGACCGACCCGCTTTGAGTTGTCCACAGGGTGAACGACTGTTGCGGGCGGTTTCGATCCGGCAACGCACAACCATGCGGGCGGCCGGCCGCTAACCTGCCGATCATGACCTCCGAGGCGGCATCATCGGCCGGGGTGAGCGGCCGGTGGACGCCGGAGCGCATCCTGGCCGTCGCCGTCTTCGCGGGTCTGGCCACCACCGGCTCGATGCTGACGGTGGCGCTGCTCGGGCTCGGCGACCGTCGGCCTGCTGCTCGCCGTGCGGCCGGGCCTGAAGCGCGGTGTTCGGACGACCACAGAGCCGGCGGGATCGGAATTCTCGGCGGCCGAGCTGACCGTCTGAGCCATCGATGTACCGGCGCTCAGCCTCCGGGCGCGACGACCGGCAGTCCGGACGCCTCTGCCGCCGCAGCCTGCCTTGCGTCGTAGGTGACCATGACGTCCGCACCCGCGCGCAGCGCGGCCGCAACATGCAGTGCGTCGAGGCCGCGTAGGTTCTTCCCAGGGAGCAATCCGGCCTCGCGGTACACCTGTCGATCAAGGTCGATGACGTCGAGTCGGTCGAGGAGTGCACTCACCCCCAGTTGCGGCAGGTTCTCGCGAACCGCCAGCCGACGCAGTTCGGTTTCCAGCAGAACGCACGACATCACGTCGGAGACATTCGCGGCGAGCTCGTCCAGATAGTCGGCAAGAGGCGCCGACGCCGCTTCCGAAACCAGGAGCTTCGCGGCGGCCGACGACTCGATGTAGGCGATCACCTGTCTCCCCGGAGTTCGTCGAGCGACTCCTGAACCGGATGGTCCAGCTCGACTCCTTCCAGGTGGGCAAAACCGCCGCGGATCCTCGCTCGACGGACTCGCAGCGTGGATCGTTGCTGTGCACCCGGCGGAACGAGGATCGCGACCACCTCACCGTGATTCGTGATCTGGATGGTCTCGCCCTGCGCCACATCGCGCAGCACTGCGCTGCTGTTGTTCCTCAGCTCTCGGTGCGGGATTGTCCGGACCACCATGACCCCTTTCGCCGGTTGCGTAGCAAGCGCAGCAAATCGGTCGACGACGGCCGGTTCACGCGTCATGCTGGTCCGCCATCCCGCCCGTCATCCGCAGGTACGCCGGCCGCAGCAGGTCCGCCAGCGGTGTCCCACGGACGTCCAACGCCACCTCGGGCAACTGCCGGAGCACGGCGTCCGCCCCGAGCTGCGCCGGCTCGTACCGCGGAATCGGCGCGGCCGGCACGAAGTAGGCGTCCAGACAATCGGCGAGGGGGGCGACCCTGGTCCGCGGCGCAGGGCCCAGCGCCGGCGTGGACGACCGCAGCGCGCGCAGGTTGTCCAGCAGATCCTCGCGTTCGCGCCCGCGCCAGGCCAGGATACGGAACGGGTCCTCGTCGAACGACTCGGCCAGCAGGTAGCAGACCGCGGCGACGTGCTTGCACGGCACGCCCCAGTCCGGGCAGGAGCAGTCCATCGACATGTCCTTGCCGCTGAGGGGAAACAGCGGGAGCCCGGCCTGCCCGAACACCTCCTCCAGGTCCTCGGGCATCGAACCGGCCAGCAGTTGGGCGGCGTACCAGGCCTGATCGGCCAGTGCCTGTTCCAGCCGCGCCCATTCGGCCTTGTCGAACGCGGCGATGGAGATCCGCACCCGGTACGGCCGTGGTCGGCTCCCCTGCACCTGGGCGGACACCAATCCGGGCGCCACCGTCATCTCGATGACCTGCCCGGCCCTGGCGTATCGACGGCCGCGCTGCAATCGCCCGCCGAGCCCCATGTCCTCCAGGACCTGGATGAACCGGCCCGACCACCAGGTCTGCGAGATTGCTCCGCGCTTGCTCCGTGCCTTGATGCCACCGTCAACGGCCCGCGGTTTCGACGGCCCCCAGAACCGATCAGTCATCAGCTCGAGCAATCATCAGTGGGATCAATCCTCAGCTCGACTACTCATCAGGCGCCTGCGCGGTCAGCGCGAACATCTCGCGCAACTGACTGGTCGACAGTTCGGTCAGCCATCCCTCGCCGTCACCGACCACGGAGTCGGCCAGCGCCTTCTTGGTCTCGATCATCTCGTCGATGCGTTCCTCGAGCGTGCCGGTGCAGATGAGTTTGTGCACCTCGACGGTGCGCAGCTGACCGATCCGGAAGGCGCGATCGGTGGCCTGGTTCTCCACCGCGGGGTTCCACCAGCGATCGAGGTGGATGACGTGGTTGGCCGCGGTCAGATTCAGGCCGGTGCCCCCGGCGCGCAAGGACAGCAGGAAGATCGCCGGGGCCGCTCCCCCGACCTGGTCGTCGGCGGTCTGGAACCGGGCCACCATCTCGTCCCGGCGCTTCTTGGGTGTGCCGCCGTGCAGGTACAGCACCTCCCGCCCGAAGGTGTCGGTCAGCAGCGGCTGCAGCATGCCGGCGAATTCGGTGTACTGGGTGAAGCACAGCACCTTTTCGCCCGCCTGATGGATTTCGGCCAGGATCTCCAGCAGCCGCGCGACCTTTCCCGAGCGGGTGCCCAGCGGCGTGCGGTCGTGCAGGAATTGCGCGGGATGGTTGCAGATCTGCTTCAGTTTGGCCATCGCGGCCAACACGTTGCCGCGCCGGGTGATCCCTTCGGATTCCTCGATCTTCACCATCATCTCGTCCACGACCGCCTGGTAGAGCGAGACCTGCTCGACGGTCAGCGCGCAGTACTGCTTGACCTCGATCTTGTCCGGCAGGTCGTCGATGACGTTCGGGTCGGTCTTCACCCGCCGCAACAGGTAGGGCCGGGTGATCGCGCGCAGGGTCTGCGCCGGCTCGGTCTTGCCGTACCGCTCGACCGGGATGGCGAAGCGGGTGCGAAAGGACTCCATCGAGCCGAGCAGTCCGGGATTGACGAAGTCCATCACCGCCCAGAGCTCGGCCAGCCGGTTCTCCACCGGCGTCCCGGTCAACGCGATCCGGTGCTCTGCGGGAATGCGCCGGACGGCCGCGGCCTGCCGCGACGCGCTGTTCTTCACGGTCTGCGCCTCGTCGAGCACCACCCGCCGCCAGCTGCGATCGGCCAGCGCGACCGAGTCCCTCGTGGCCACGGCATAGGTGGTGACGACCAGGTCGACCTCGTCACGGCGAGCATCGAAGTCGTTGCCGCGCAAGCGATCCGCCCCGTGATGGACGTAGACGCGCAGCGCCGGGGCGAAGGTCGCGATCTCGTGCTGCCAGTTGCCGACCACCGACATCGGGCAGACGAGCAGCGTCGGCCCACCGTCGGGATCGTCCGAGCGCTCACGGCTGAGCAACGCGAGCAGCTGGATGGTCTTGCCCAGGCCCATGTCGTCGGCCAGGCAGGTGCCAAGACCCAACCGGGACATGAACGACAGGTAGGCGAAACCCCTTTGCTGGTAAGGCCGCAGGACGGCCAGGAAGTCGGGTGACGGCTCGACGTCGGCGATCACGTCCTCGACCGCGCCGGACAGCAGGGCGCCCAGCCAGCCCTGCGCGGAGACGTCCTCCACCGGGACGGGTGTGTCAAGGCCGATGTCCTGCCGGGCCGCCAGATCGAGCAATTGGCCGGCGGTCATCCGGCCGGATCCCTTGCGCTGCAGGAATTCCAGGCCACGGCGCAGCTGCTCCGGATCGGCCGCCAGCCATTGGCCCCTGACCCGCACCAACGGGCTTTTCGCCTCCGCAAGGGCGCGCAGTTCGTCCTCGCTGAGTACCTCGTCGCCGATGGCGATCTGCCAGCGGAAATCGACCAGCTGGGCGCGTCCGAACTTCGCCGCTCCCTCCACGACACCCTCTATCGGTGTGCCGGCCGACAGTCGCAGCGACAACCGGTGACGCCGGCTCCACCATGCGGGCAGCAGCAACCCGATGCCGGCGGCATCCAGCTGCGGCGCTGCGTCGGCCAGAAAGCTGTGCGCACCAACGGCATCCAGCTCCCATTGCGACGGCCGCGCCTGGTGCAGCGCCTTGTTCAGGTCCGGATAGATCCGGCCGGCCCGGCCCAGTTCGGTCAACAGCAGTTCCTCGGGCCGATCCAGCCAGCGGCCGAGGCTGCCGCCGCCGTCCCAGATCTGCTCGGCCGGCACCAGCAGGCTCGGGTCCTCGGTGGACTGCAGGAAGAATTCCAGCCGCCAGGCCGGACCTCCGCTGTCACTGTCGTCGGCCGACTTCCCGTCCCCACCACCAGGGCCCTGCTCGGCAACATCTTCGACCGCGACTCCCTCGTCGATCGCCGGTTCCTCCGGTCCCGGAGCCAGCAGACGAAGGGTCAACCTGGCCGTGCCGCTGGCCGGACCGACCTCGTCCCACGGCGCCAGAGCGGCGGCCAGATCGTCCACCGCATCATCGGGTGCGTCGACGACGCCGTCCCACGACGTGAGTCCGGCCAACCAGGCCTCGACGACCGTCCGCCGCGCCCGGCCGCGGCGGGGCGGCAGCAGGCTGAGCGGGGGCTGATCAGGCGGCTGCTCAGCTGCTCTCGCCGCATTCCCGACGCCGAGCTCGTCCTTCGGCGGCCCACCGGCGAGCCGGGATCGCACGACGGCGTCGACGAAAGCGTCCACCGCGGCGGAGACCAGAGTGTGCGGATCGCGCCCGTCGCGGTCCGACGAGTCCTGGGCTTCGGCCCGGCACACCGGCGGCATCGCGGCGGCCAGCCGGTGCAGGGCCAACAGGTCAGGACCCTGGACGATCGGGCGCCAACGGGCCGCCGCGCCGGTCTCGAGCAGGTCGACGGTCGGCAGCACGCGGCCCCGGTCGACCAGATCGGAGGCGAACGCGACGACCGCCGCCAGGTATTCGACGGATCGGCCGAACCGGACGTCCCCACCTCCGGTGTCGCCGAGCAGCCGAACGGCCTGCCCGGCCTCCAGCCACAGCACGGGCACCCGCCACGGCAACAGGGCGGGCACGCCGCGCGGCGCCGGACGCGGCGGGGTGCGCAGCAGCTCCGGCGAATCCAGCGGAGCGCTCGGCAACGACGGGAGCAGCAGCAGCGCCTCTGCGGTGGCGCCCGCGCCGGGCAACGGGGCGGCGAACGGATGCGATCTGGACCGTTGGGTCGTCGCGGTGCTCTTCACCGGTCGTGCCGGGTCCTCGGCCCACAGCCCTGCACCCCGGTCCGGGGAGTACAGACCATGCACGACGAGCACCGCGAGCTCCTTCTCCCTGCACCGGATGTGGCCGGAGTACCGAACCGGCGACGACATGGACGCTACCGGCAGCCCCCGACAGCGCGGCGCGGTTGGGCCCACGCCGCCCCGTTTTGCGACAATCCCCCCATGACGTTCGCAACGGTCGAGACCGCTCAGACCTGCGTGAACGTCGAGGTCGGTTCCATCGCCGACCTGCTTGACCTGCTGCTGATCGTCGGGGCGATCGCCATCCCCGTGTTCGCGGTGCTGCTGATCGCCCGGATCGCCCGGCGGGCCCCCGCCGAGGCATTGCTGCG
>DASQFG010000591.1:0-1629 GCA_035633315.1 Nakamurella sp.
GATCCATCCGGCGGAGCAGCCCGGCGGAGCAGCCCGGCGGAGCAGCCCGGCGGAGCGGTCTTGGCGGAGCGGTCTTGGCGGAGCGGTCTTGGCGATCGGTCCGGTGGATCAGTCCCGCTGGTCACGCACGGAGGCACCGTCGCGGACTGACCCGGGCAATCTCGGCTCTGTCACACGCTATCCTCACCCCGGTGTCGGACCCGGCTTGTACGGTGCGCTCATGCTCCGACACCGCCGCCCCCGCGCGTCCGCCTTCGTGGCGGTCGCCGTCGTCGCGGCGGTGGTCCTCGCCGGGTGCTCGTCGACCGTGGGTGGTCAGGCCGCGCCGGTGCCGGGAGTCGCCGCACCGTCCCCGGCTGCTTCCCCATCACCGAGTTCCGGATCGCAGGCCTCGCCGACATCCACACCTGGGCCCTCCGGTGGCATCACGGTGCCCAGCAGCCCGAGCCGGGTACCGGCTGCAAGCCAGGAGCCGGACGGCGCCGCAGGCACCATCGGCTACCCGGGCATCGGCGACCCCTACTACCCGACCGCCGGCAACGGTGGCTACCAGGTCGATTCCTACAACATCACGCTGTCCTACGACCCGGCCACCAACGACCTGCAGTCGACCGCCCAGATCAAGGGCACCGTCACCTCGGACGAGGGTCTGACCCAGTTCGACCTTGACCTGCAACCGTCGATGACGGTGAGCTCGGTGCAGGTCGACGGGGCCGATGCCGACTTCGAGCAGCAGAGCGCCGAGCTGGTCGTCACGCCGGCCAGCGCACTGGCGTCACAGGCCGCGATGACGGTCGACATCGGCTACGGCGGGCAACCGGAACTGATCCCCGGCGGCACATCGGCGCTGGGCGACGGCGGCTGGTACCGCACGTCGTCAGGCGGAGCGGTGGCGATCGGTGAGCCGTTCGCGGCGTCGGCCTGGTACCCGGTCAACGAGCACCCGGCCGATCCGGCGACCTTCTCGGTCACCGCCACCGTGCCGCAGGACTGGCAGGTGATCTCCAACGGCATCCGAGAGACCGACGGCCTGCCCGACCCGGGTGCCGGGCACTCGGTGTTCCGCTGGTCCATCAAGGAGCCGATCGCCAGCTACCTGACCACCATCTACATCGACAAGTTCACCGTGGTCACCGATGCGCTGGCCGACGGCACACCGATCATCTCCGCCCTCGGACCCGATGCCCAGGACGACAAGCAACTGGCCGAGGACACCCGGCGGGTGATCGAGGTGCTGTCCGGCTATTTCGGGCCTTACCCGTTCGAGTCCGTCGGCGGCATCTACACCGGGCAGAAGGTCGGTTTCGCGCTGGAAACCGCGACCCGGCCGGTCTACGGCGATTTCGTTGATCTCGATTTCGTGGTGCACGAGCTGGCTCACCAGTGGTACGGCGACAAGGTCACCATCGAGCGCTGGTCGGATATCTGCCTGAACGAGTGCTTCGCCTCCTACGCATCCTGGCTGTGGAAGGAAAAGGTCGACGGCGCGAACCTGGACGATTACTGGAAGCAGCAGATGGCGGCGGTCGCCGACGACGTCAATTACTGGAAATCACCGCTGGTGGACATGGGCGCGGGCGAGGAATTCACCCGCGTGTACGACCGCGGCCCGCTGGCCCTGCACGCATT
>DASQFG010000592.1:0-1763 GCA_035633315.1 Nakamurella sp.
TATCTGGGTGCCGAGACGGTGTCTACGATGCCGTAGCCGACGGGATGGCACCCGCCCAGGCGGCTATCAGAATCAACGACTCGAGTCAATCCATCGGTAGTTTCAAAGTCAAGGGATTGGTTAGGCATTGGCGGCATACGATGGTGATACTGATCATGCCAGAAATCCGGGTCGCCATCCTCCCTGGAATGTCGGCCCGACCAACTCGTCGGGGTACATCGTCGAAAAAGTCGTCCCGTAGGACGCCGATCGCGACTCACCGTCGCGCGGCCGAACATGACCGACTGAATTTCAGCGATTACTTCCACTCCAAAGGGATCGAAGGAGGTTCAGCCACTAACCGAATGTGGTCAACTGCTACCCAGCCGAGGTGGCCGATAATCCGGTGGACCTTCGTTGGTGGTGGACATCCTGAGGGAATCTCAACACCGCTGGGACGACAGGTTTCGTCGGCCGAGCGATCGGGCGAGGCACCCACCCTACCGACGGCCATCTCCGGCGCCCGGACGCGAGGACACGATGCCCGGGCGACGCGTTCCTCGCGCGGCGTTGAGAGCGTTGTCGCCGTAGGACGTAGACGCTCTCACCGCCACACCGCCACTCGACACACAGGCTTTACGGGTGTCGGGGTTCAGCGGTCACACGCCCGATCTCGCAGCGCTGCGGGCCGCTTCCACCACGATCATCCCGGCGGTCGGCCGGGACTCGGCGGGCGAACCACCGCAAAGAGGCCGCGCTGGCGCTCGCCGAACAATGAGGCGTCGACGCGATCGTCCTGCCCGGCGGCCACGGAGGTTTCGGCTCGCACGCCGACGAACACGCGTCGGCGCCCTGGGAGCTGTTCGCCTCTCACTGATCAGGCCCCTACCCCGATCGCCGTTGCTCGCGGATTGTTGCGCGCGGGTCGCGGCTTACTGTGGGCGGAGGTGCACCACGTCGGCGGCGGAATAGCCGGCCATACCGCCGTGCTCGTCACGGACGATCAAGGATCCGGAGGCGTCGATGTCCTCGGCCCAGCCGATCACCGACCGGCCCGAGGGCAGTTCCACCCGCACCCTGGATTGCAGGGTCGAGCAGAATCGCCGGTACTCCCCGCGCAGGCCAGAGGCGTCCACGTCACCGCGCGCGGCCACCCACCGGTCGAGGGTGCGGCCAAGGTCGTCGAGGATCGCGGCCAGCAGCCTCTCGCGGTCCAGCGCCCGGCCACCGGACAGCCACAACGATGTCGCGTCCGCGCGCGGCAGATCCGCGCGGTCGACCGTGACATTGATCCCGGAGCCGATGATCACCGCATCGCCGGAGACTTCACCCAGGATCCCGGCGCACTTCGCCCCGTCGATCAGCACGTCGTTCGGCCATTTGAGGGTGGCCGTCAGACCGGTCACCGCGGAGATCGCCCGGACGATGCCCAGCCCGAGGGCGATCCCGACCCATCCGCGACGGTCAGCGGGGATCGCGGGTTCGCGGAGCAATAGCGAGAACATCAGGCCGGCGCCGGCCGGGCAGACCCAGCCCCGCCCGGCGCGGCCCCTGCCCTGCACCTGTACCTCGGTGACCAACACGGTTGTTCTGCTGGGGACAGCGGCGCCGGATTCGGCCATCGCCACAGCCGCTGCGGCGGCCAGGTCGGCATTGGTGGAGCCGGTCACCGGGACGTGTTCGATCCGCCAGCGGGCGGGCTCGGCGAGCAGCGTGCTGACCCGTTTCGGGTCGATCGGCGCTCGGGAGGTCAGCAATTCGGGGGATATCCCGGGTAAACGTCG
>DASQFG010000593.1:0-3239 GCA_035633315.1 Nakamurella sp.
TCTGAAGCACGGGCCCATCGGCGTGGCTGCGCTGATCAATTGCACCTCCCGGCCCGACGCGTGCCAGGAGCGCTGATCAACTGCACCTCCCGGCCCGACGCGTGCCAGGAGCGCTGATCAACTGCACCTCCCGGCCCGATGCGTGCCAGGTGCGCTGATCAACTGCACCTCCCGGCCCGATGCCTGCCAGGTGCGCTGATCAACTGCACCGTCGGTGTCCGGTTTGCGCGGTTTTGGGGTGCAAATGATCAGCGCAGGCCGTCGAACGCGGGTAATTGATCAGCGAATGATTCACCAGCGCGGGCAACGTGGGCACGCCGTATCCACGAAACCGCCCTCGCGGCGCACCAGGAGGGCTTGTCCAGGGTCTCTGGACCGGAACGCCGCGGCGCGACCTTGATCGTCCTCCGCGTTCGCTGAGCGGCAGCTCTTATCAATGCCCTTATCCAGATCCAGCTCTGTCGGCATTTCCCGATTCGCAGTCTCGGACAAACAGGCGCGGGCGGCCAAGAGCGGCGGCGCAGCGGACGGCCCACACCACCGCTCTCTCCATCGGATGTTCGGTGACCCGCCCGGGATCCTGGTGGTCGAGTGCTGTGATCAGTGTGCTCCACGAAGCAATGCGCTCCCGGTTCGTGAAGGCCACCAACGAATTTCCTCACGGGCCGGCGTCATAGGCTCGGCCAGCCGCTCTCGACACCGGTCCGCGAGTACTTGTGGGTATCGCGTCGCGAGAGCCCAGGTATAACGAATCACTCGAATGCCGTGCGCTTCCAACCACAACTCCCGATCCTTCTCACGCCGGAGTGCCGCGGCCGGGTTGTCGCCGATCAGGTATTTTCCCATGCCGTCCGCCTCAGCGGCCAATCGCTGCTCGACCCAGTAGTGGTCCAATCTGAAGAGTGGACATCGCTCACCAACCCAGACATTTGACACGGGGATCGGCAAGTGTGCGTGAATGAATGCGCAACGGCCCGCGCTCTCCAGCGGAGATTCTGCATCCGGGTCGGCGTGTTCGACCGACCAGCGCGCGCGGGCGATGCCGGGCCACGGCGACATATCGTTCAAGACCGTCATCAATGATCCGTTCGACCCTGTCTTCTTCGCGGCCGCGTCGGCAAGCGCGAGCGCGCGCCACCGCTCCAGGTGACGCGCGAGGTCGACAGCCGCCATGGCCGGAGCGAAGACCGCAACATTGTCGACCTGCGCGATCCACCGGTCGCGCACTGACGCGTACCGGGTCCGACCGTTACAGGTGCGATTCGAACCGCTGCGTCGCGGGGTTGGCCGAATGACGCTCGGCACCGGCGGCGGTTCGCACGTCGCCGGCAGATGGTGAAGAGCGACCGCCGACCAGTCGGCCGCGATTGCGTCAGGTGGCGACGCGGCAACGAATGCCCGGGTTCGAAGTGCGAAACGCGGCCAAGGCTCGAGCGCCCGGTATGCGGCCGCGTCGGTGTACACGCCTTTTGCCACGCTGATGACGACGTCGCGATCGAGCAGCCGGGTGAGCTGCCGCGAACTGACGCCGGCATTGTGCAGCGACGTGGTGGTCAGCAGGCCGTTGCCGGCCGCCAACGCGTCACGGCAATCCTCGGGCAGTCGCAGGGGTCGCGCCATGGACCGACCCTGCGCGCTCCGAGCCGGCAAAGGCCAACCGTCGCGCGCCGAATGTGGACAGCTGCGCCCTTGTGGACAACTTGGCGGCCAAGGAAGCGGTCTACGGATAGCTGATCAACTGCACCTCAGCCGAGCCGAACGCTGATCAAATGCACGTTTGAGCATCCTGTATGACCGATCTGCCGCTATTTTCATAGGCGCACCGATGGAAACGGCGTGGTTGATCAGCGCATCGGTCGCGCACCGGGCGTTGAGGTGCAGCTGATCAGCGCATCAGCTCGCGTTCGGTCATTGCGATCGCACCGCCGTCGCCCCGCACTCCGATGCCGTGAGTGCGCCCAGCCGTGCACCGGATCGGCATCGGGGCGCGCGAGGCTCGCGGTCGACGCCATCCCCTACCAGCGATCACCGGCCTGGCCGGTAACACGATCGGCCGCCACGCTGGTCGACCGCCACGCTGGTCGACGGCCACGCTGGTCGACCGCCACGCTGGTCGACCGCCACGCTGGTCGACCGCCGACGTACCCGACGGCGCGCCTGGGTCGGGACACCAGACCCGCGCGATAGCGTCGATCCGGTACTCATCGGGAGGAGAACGTCATGCGCACGCTGCGGGTCCTGGGCCTGGCCGAGGACGGCGAGAGCCTGGTGTGCGGAGACCAGCACTCGGGTGAGCTGTTCGCCGTACCGACGGATGAACGGCTGCGCGCCGCCGCGCGCGGCGACCTGACCCGGCTCGGTCAGCTCGAGATCGAGACGGAGCCCCAGCTGCGGCCACGGGAGATCCAGGCCCGAATCCGGGCGGGCGCATCCATCGAAGACGTGGCCACCGCGGCCAGCACCAGGGTCGACCGGATCGAGCGGTACGCCTATCCGGTGCTCCTCGAGCGCTCCACGATGGCCGAGCGGGCCAGGCAGGCTCACCCCGTCATCGACGGCAACCCCACCAAGAGGACCCTGGACGAGCTCGTGACGGCGGCGCTGGCCGAGCGCGGCCAGTGTGCTGGGCTGCGGTGGGACGCCTACAAAGACGACGACGGCTGGGTGCTCATCCTGCGCTGGCAGGCGGGTCGCAGCGAAAACCGGGCGCACTGGGCGATCCAGCCGGGCCTGCGCACCAACACGCTGCGTCCCAAGGACGAGGCCGCTCGGGAGATCCTCGACCCCACCCCGCGCACGCTGCGTGAGATCCACGAAACCAAGACCGCCACCCTCGCAGCCACCCAGCAGACCAGCCAGCAGGCGGTACCGACGTCGCCAGGTGATGCGCTCCCTGGGGCGGCGGACCAGTTCGCGGAGACCTCGGGCGCGTCCACGCGGCACGGCGACAAATCGGTCGAGGCAGCCGCAGCCCATCACCCGGCCGGCAGGGCGTTGGGCGAACGCACCGGCCAGCAGCAGGGCTCTGCCACCGACCCGGTCACCAACCCCTCGACCGACCCGGCCACCAACCCTGCCACCGACCCGGCCCAGGAACCAGCAGCCGCCACGTCGGCAACCCGGCAAGCGGACGAGGTCATTGCCCGCACCGGTACGGACCACCAATCGAGCCGCTCCCACCGCCGCGGACACCGGCCGGTGATGCCCGGCTGGGAGGACATCCTGCTGAGTGGCGGGTC
>DASQFG010000594.1:0-2010 GCA_035633315.1 Nakamurella sp.
GGCCAGGATGCGCCCCCAGTTGGCGTCCTGCCCGAAGAACGCCGTCTTCACCAGATTGTTGCGGGCCACCGAGCGGCCGACCTCCACCGCGTCGTCCTCGCTGGCGGCGTGCACCACCTCGATGGCGATCTCCTTGGTGGCCCCCTCGGCATCGGCCAGCAGTTGCTCGGCCAGCTGCGTGCATGCCCGGGTGACCGCGGCACCGAGCAGCTCCGCAGTGGGCTCGACGCCGGACGCCCCGGAGGCCAGCAGCAGCACGGTGTCGTTGGTGGACATCGCACCGTCGGAATCCAGCCGGTCGAAGGAGACCCGGGTCGCTGCCCGCAACGCGGTGTCGAGCGCCGCCGCATCGGCGACGGCGTCGGTGGTGAGCACCACCAGCATCGTGGCCAGGCCCGGGGCGAGCATGCCGGCGCCCTTGGCCATGCCGCCGACGGTGAAGCCAGAGGTGCTGAGCTGCACGGTTTTCGGCACGCTGTCCGTGGTCATGATCGCGGTAGCGGCATCGAGACCACCGCCTGCTGACGCAACCTCGACGGCCTCGGTGACCCCGGGCAGGAGCTTGTCCATCGGCAGGCGCAGCCCGATCAACCCGGTGGACGCCACCGCCACCCGACCGGCAGGAACGCCGAGCAGCGCGCCGAGATGCTCTGCGGTGGCGACGGTGTCTGCGTAGCCCTCCGGCCCGGTGCACGCGTTCGCGCCGCCGGAGTTGAGGACCACCGCGGTCAGCTCCGCACCGGGACGGGACAGCAGACTCTCGCACCAGCGCACCGGCGCGGCCTTGACCCGGTTGCTGGTGAACACCCCGGCGGCGGCGAAACCCGGACCCTCGTTGATCACCACGGCCACGTCCGGGGTGCCGGACTCCTTGAGTCCCGCGGTCACCCCGGCGGCCCGGAATCCTTGCGGCGCCGTCACGCCGACCCGCTGCTGGGCGGACGCGGATGGCGCCGTCGATTCGTCGGGGGCGGTCACGGGGCCACTCCCACGGTCGTCAGGCCGGTGGTCTCCGGCAGACCAAGGGCCAGATTCAGGCACTGCACCGCCCCGCCGGCGGTGCCCTTGGTCAGGTTGTCGATCGCCGCAACGATGACCACACGGCCGGCGGCCTGATCCACCGCGACCTGCAGCAACACCGTGTTCGCGCCCAGCGTGGAGGCGGTGGTCGGCCACCGACCCTCAGCGAGCAGGTGCACGAAAGGCTCGTCGGTGTAAGCCTTCTGGTAGGCGGCGCGGACGTCGTCGACACCGACGCCGGCCTGAGCCGGGGCGCTGACGGTGGCCAGGATGCCCCGCGACATCGGCACCAGGACGGGCGTGAAGGACACGGCGACCGGCGCCCCCGCCGCCGCCGACAGGCTCTGCACCATCTCCGGGGTGTGCCGGTGCACGCCGCCGACGCCGTACGCGGACGCCGCGCCCATCACCTCCGAGCCGAGCAGGTTCACCTTCGGCGACTTCCCGGCACCGGAGGTGCCCGACGCCGCCACCACCACCACGTCCGGATGCACCAACCCGGCCGCCAGCGCCGGCGCGATGGCCAGCGACGCCGCGGTCGGGTAGCAGCCGGGTACCGCCACCCTGGTGGTGCGGCGCAACGCGTCGCGACCGCCGGGCAGTTCGGGCAGCCCGTAGGGCCATGACCCGGGGTGCTCGCCGCCGTAGAACCTTTCCCAGGCCTCCGGGTCGGTGAGCCGATGGTCGGCGCCACAGTCGATCACGACGGTGCCCTGGCCGAGCTGGGCGGCGATCGCATGGGACTGCCCGTGCGGCAGCGCGAGAAAGACCGCGTCGTGACCGGCGAGCACCTCCGCGGAGGTGGGTTCCAGGATCCGGTCGGCCAGCGGGAGCAGGTGCGGCTGGTGCACGCCGAGTGGCTCGCCGGCGCTGGTGTACGCGGTGAGCGCGCCGATGCTGACCTCTGGGTGCGCGAGCAGCAGGCGCAGGAGCTCGCCGCCCGCGTAGCCGCTGGCCCCCGCGACCGCGATTCGGTAGGTCATTCGCCGC
>DASQFG010000595.1:0-9296 GCA_035633315.1 Nakamurella sp.
CCGTCGCGGCCCGGCGACGGCGACGCGACTGAGGGGATGGCCGGCATGACCGAGACCTCGCCCGATCCCGCAGAGGCGGGCTCGGCGATAACGCCGCAGCCCCCGCCAGAATCAAAATCAGCGGTGTGGCCGGAGAAACGATTCACCGCGAACCGGGCGCAGCGAGCCGGTAACGCCGTCGTCGCCGTGCTGACCCGATGGCGACTCGTGCCGCACACCTACACGATGACCACGATCGGGCGCAAAACCGGGAAACCGCGGAAGACCCCCGTCACACTGGTCGAAGAAGGCCACGAGAAATGGCTCGTCGCGCCGTACGGGCCGGTGTCGTGGGTGCGCAATGCGCGCGCCGCCGGGCGCGTCACGCTGCGCCGCGGCAAGCAGGTCGCTGTCTATGCGATCCGTGAGATCCCGGCCGCCGAGGCGGGCCCGGTCTTGAAGAAATACGTGGCGATCGCCGGCGCCACGCGGTCCTATTTCAAGGCCACCAAGGAATCTCCGGTGGCGGATTTCGTCGCGGAGGCCGGAGTGCATCCAGTCTTCGAGCTCACCCCCACCGGCGGCATTCCCGAGACCGGCAAGAGTTAGCGGCTCTCGCACCGAACTTCTCGGTCGAGCTGCCGGCGCCCGGCCCGACCTGGACCAAGAATCCCGGCATGTCCATGCCGCTCACAGCCGGCCGCCCTTCGTCGTCGTTGACCGCCCGACGATCGATGTGCCCGGGGGCGGGGAGCGCCATAGTCACCGACTGCATCCGCTCGCCACTGGCCGGCGGCGGGCGGGAGACTCTCGAACACCTTCGGCGGCGCCAACCGGCTGATCGACCTGGAATCGGCCTCCCTGTCCGAACGCTTCGGCGCGTCGAGAGCGCGGTGGGGCGGACCGCGGACTGCATTCGGGAGGCGGTCCGGGAATCCCTGACCGGCCCGGCAACCCCCGCTTGGTCGCACCCTGCGTCCAGTCCGGGCCAGTCCGGGCTCATGTCCTGCCCGCACGGCGCGGGTCGCCGGGCCCACGGCCGGGTTTGGCTGGTCCGGACCAGCCCGGCATGACGTTGGCGCGCAGAACAGCCCGCTCCCGGCCTACCATTCGCCTAACCTCGTGGCTGGATGGCCAAAGGATGGTGGAGACGTAGATGGCGGAGATCGACAAGGCCGAGAAGATCACCATCAACATCGGCCTGGTCGATCTGGGGGAAATCGATCTGCTGGTGGACGAGGGTTTCTACGCCAATCGCACCGACTTCATCAGGACAGCCATTCGCAGGCAGCTGGAGAGCCGGGCGGGGGCCGTGAAGGACACCGTGGCGCGCCGGACCCTGGCACTGGGCACGCAGCACTACACCCGTGGCGACCTGGAGAAGTTGCGGGCCGAAGGACGGACCGTGGAGTTGCGCGTGCTCGGGCTGGGCAGCATCGGAAACGACGTTTCCCCGGAGCTTGCGCTGGCCACTATCAATTCGGTCGAGGTACTCGGAGCGTTTCGCGCCCCTCGAGCGGTGAAGGAAGCGTTGGCACCGCGCACCATCTGAACAACCGGAACGTCACCTGCTGCGGCGATCCGGGTTCGTCACCGATCGCGGACGTGGTCGCTGAGGAGAATCGCGAGGGCATCGTGAATGTCGAATAGCCGGGACGACGCAGGGCGGGAGTTCCGTCTGCTCGGCGGCGGGCGCGCGGAGAGCTCCGCGGCATCGTTGCGGGGTCGGCTCGTCGGCGACGGAGCCGGCACCGACAGAGGCCTGGCCGGCGCTCGTCCCGACGTCGCAGACCTCGACAGCGTCGATCTCGATGGAGCCGACCGGGCCCTGATCGATGAGGACCTGCTCGAACCTGCCCTCGCCAACGGATCCGCCGGCCGCGGCGTTGCCACGGCGGCGCCGACCATTGCCCCGGTGCGCCGGGGAGCGTCGGCGCCGGCGGACCTTCCGGTGCCCGGCCAGACCCAGCATCACGTCCACGCAGGCCCGTTCGGCTCCAGGCGCTACGACCTGTACCTCCCTATCGGCACCGCCGGGCGATCCGTGCCGCTGCTGGTCATGCTGCACGGCGGTGCGCAGAGTGCCGCGGATTTCGCCATGGGCACCCGGATGAACGAGATGGCAGACCGCCACACGTTTCTCGTCGTCTACCCAGAGCAATCCCGGGAGGCGAACCCGAATCGGTACTGGAATTGGTACCGCGATTCCGACCAGCATGCCGGCGCCGGCGAGCCCGCGATCATCGCCGGTATCGTCCGGGAGATCATGGCGCGGCACTCGATCGACGCCGACCGGGTCTTCGTCGCCGGGCTGTCGTCGGGCGGTGCGATGGCCGCGGTGATGGCCGCGACCTATCCGGAGATGTTCTCCGCGGTGGGCGTGCACTCGGGCATCGCCTACGGGGCCGCGCACGACGTGTCATCGGGGTTCAGTGCGATGCGGACCGGCGGTACCCCGGACGTCGGCAGCCGGCTCCCGTTGATCATCTTCCACGGTGACAGCGACAGCGTGGTCGCCCCGATCAACGCCGAGAAGCTGCTCGCCGCACGGCTGGCCGGGGAGGATCTCGACCGCTGGCCGGCGCCGTTGCAGCAGGTCGATCCGGGCGGCCCCGGCCGGCAGCACACCCGGACGGTGTTCACCGACGACACGGGCACGATCGCGGCAGAACTCTGGCTGGTGCACGGAACCGGGCACGCCTGGTCCGGGGGCAGCAGCAGCGGCGGCTACACCGATCCTCTCGGTCCGGATGCCACCGCCGAGATGGTGCGGTTCTTCCTTGACCGCGGCGATCGTTGACTGCTTGCCACCGCCCGCAGACGAGCTCAGCGCAACCAGCCGCGGAGTCGCTTGTCGGAGACCGCCCGCCAGGCTGCTTCGAACTCGGCGGCCGACTCGTCGGCGCGGGTCTGCTCGAGAGCGTGCAGCCGTCCGATGGTGAAGGCGTTCTCGCCCTCCAGATGGATCCGGGCACCCAGCTCCCGCAGCGCCTGCCGGGCGACCACGCTGTCCTGATGTTCGCCGAGCACCTCCTGCAGGTTCTCGGCGTTCTCCGCCAACGCCGCCGCTGGTGCGCCGAACGCCGGCTCGACCGCCTCGCCGGCGTACCGCAGCCGCTTGGCCGCCTTGCGGATCTCGTGGTACCAGTGATCGCGCTCGGTGGGTGACTCCGGAATTCCGGCCTCGACCAGCCGTTCGACCCGCTTGTAGGAGCGGCGCACCAACTTCGTGACGACCTTGTCCGCCCGGCCGTCCGCAAGCGGGGTGAACGGCGGGTCGGCGACCAACGCGTCCAGCCGGTCGAGCAGCCGGAAGTAGCGGTCCGAATTGAGTGCCTCGACCAGCCGGTCGTGCGCCTTGCGATGGTCGGAGCGCAGTTCCGCTTCGATCAGCGCGGCGATCGGGCCCATCACCAGATCGTCGGGTTCCGCCGAGAGCTCTGCCAGCAACCGTTCGCGGAGCACCTCGGCGTCCCGCGAGTCGCCCAGTACCGAGGCGATCCACTTCAGTTCGTCACGCAGCGGATCGGTGACATCACGGTCGACCAACCTACGGAAAGTGCCGAGCGCGCTGCGCAGCCGGCGGGTCGCCACCCGCATCTTGTGCACCCCGTCGGGCTCGTCACGGCGGGCAGGGCCGTCCCAGCCGAGCAGCGCATCGGCCTGCACGGCGAGGTGGGCGTGCAGCACCTGGCCGGCCCGACTGTGCTCGGTCAGCTGCCCGAACGCCGGCGGGCCCGGGACCGCGGCACCGAGGGCACGGGCGAGTTTGGACGGCCAGGGGGAGGGCGCCGCGCCGGCCCTGCGCATCAGCTTGCCGGCGACGTCCAGCACCTCGGCGGGGCCGTCGAGGAGCTCGATCTCCCATTCCCGCCACTGGCTCAGGGTCACCGATCCGTCCGGTTGCGGGGCCTCGCCGCTGACCACGTCGTCGCAGCCCTCGGCCAGCAGCTCTCCGGACGGCCCGACCAGCAAGTGGACGGTCCGCGCGGTGCTCAGGGTGGCGACCGGACGCATCTCGCGGTCGCGGACCCAGGCCCGGACCAGGTCCAGCAGAGAGGCCGGAACCGGCTCGTCGTCCTCGCCGAGCGGCTCCCCGTTCTCCTCCCGGCCGCTGCCTACGGGCAGTTTCATCGTCCATCCCGCATCCGAGCCCCCGGTCCGGCGGCGCAGCGTGATGCCCGCCCGAGCCAGCCGCAGCGCGCGGGTGTCGTAGTAGGTGGCGGTGAGGGCGACCTCCTGGGCGGGCTCGACGGCGGCCACCCCGTCGACGCTGCTCAGGTCGGCCCAGGGAACGTCCTGGGCGACGTCATATTTGTGTTCGATCTCCAGGTGCTTGGTCGTCATGCTCCCGGTTTTACCAGAGCACGGGCGCGTGGATCATGGCGCACGGCAGCGTGCGTCGGACGGTGTCGGGTCGGGTATCGGGGACGGTGTTCGCGACGGTGTCGGCCGTGGTTGCGGGACAGCTCATCGCCGGCTGGCGGCGCTGCGGTGCCCGGCAAGGACCCATCCGGACACCACTGTGTCCCAGACGATCGGAGTGCCGGCGCGGTAGGGGGTAGAGCAGCAGTCACAACGTCCCGCACGGGTGGCGGGGACAGGGGCGCTCATGGTCGTCCTCGAGTTTCGAAGGGGTCGGCCCGACAACGGCGGGGGCCGGGTGGGTCCCGGTGACGCGACCGGGTAGAGCCCGGCTCTTCGCCGGGAGTCCGCGAGGCCCGTGGACACGAACTCCGTCGTGCCGAGACCGCGGTGGGGTCGAATATCGTCTGCCTGCGGCCGTCCCGGTGATCTCCACCTCGGCGCTGGTGCGTGGTTTCGCGACCCATCACAAGGTTAACCACGGCATGGTCCGGCGGGCAAACCACTTCAGGTTAATTCCCTGCGACCGGCCGGTGTCCGGACGCTCACGCACCGCTGCAGGTCGCCGTCCGACCGTGGCTGTCGACCGCCCTGCACACTGTCCGCGCTGGTCAGGGCGTTGTGGGCGGATCGGCAGGAGATCCGGCAGCATAAAGCTATGAACTCGGCAACAGCCCGGCCTGTCGCCCTGATCACTGGCGTCGGGCGGACGGTCGGCATCGGCGCGGCGATCGCGACACGGCTCTCCCGGGACGGCTGGGACGTCGGCACCACCGGATGGGCGCCGTACGACGACCGGATGCCGTGGGGTCGCGACCAGGATGCGCTCGACAGCGCCGGCGGGAGGGCCTGCACGCCGATCGAACGAGCCATCAGCGCCGAAGGCGCCCGAACGGTGACAACCCCCGCCGATCTCGAGGACGTCACCGCCGCGGCACAGATCTTCGACGGCACCGAGGCGGCGCTGGGTCCGGTGACCGCGCTGGTGCTCTGCCATTGCGAGTCGGTGGACTCGTCGCTCCTGGAAACGACGGTGGAGAGCTTCGATCGACACATGACAGTCAACGCCAGGGCGTCCTGGTTGCTGATCGCCGAGTACGCCCGGCGGTACCGCGCCGCGCAGGGTGCCGGCCGGATCGTCGCGCTGACCAGCGATCACACCGTCGGCAACCTGCCCTACGGGGCCAGCAAGGGGGCGCTGGATCGCATCGTGCTGGCCGCGGCCCGGGAGCTGGCCGACCTGCGGATCACCGCGAACGTGGTGAACCCGGGTCCGGTCGACACCGGCTGGATGACGCCGGAACAGCTGCGGTCCGCGGCGGCGGACAGCCCGCGCGGTCGGGTCGGGATGCCCACCGACACCGCCGCGCTGGTGTCCTTCCTGTGCTCGGCGGACGGCGGCTGGATAAACGGGCAGCTGCTGTACTCCGACGGCGGATTGCACGCCTGAGCTGACACGTTGCGGCGCGTCACTATGGCGGGCCGGTCACGGCGACGGGTGGGCCAGCGCCCGGCTCGTCTCCGGTTCGAACACGTGCGCCCTCGAGGCGTCGATCGTGACCGTCACCGCGTCACCGATCCGGACATCGGTCCGGCCCGGCATCCTGGCCACCACCCGGTGCCCGTCGATCTGGATCGTCACGAAGGCGTCCCGCCCGTTGCGCTCGGCCGAGCGCACTGTGCCGGACAGCGTGGCCAGGTCCGGATCGATGTCCCCGGAGGCGATCCGGACATCCTCGGCTCGCAGCCCGAGCACGACGTCACGGCCGACGTGGCCGGCCAGCGCCGGCGGAACGGGCGCCCACGTCGGCAGCGTGCGCCGGCCGACCTGATAGCCCGTCATTCCCGCGGAGGCGACCAACCGGGCGGGCAGCTGACCGATCCGCACCGGTCCGATGAAGTCCGCGACGAACAGGTCGGCGGGTTCGTCGTAGAGCTCGCGGGGTGTCCCGAGCTGGACGACGCGCCCTTCGTTCAGGACCGCGATCCGGTCGCCGATCGCCAGGGCGTCCGATTGGTCGTGGGTGACGTACACGGTGCTGACGCCGGCCTGCTTCACGGTTTCGGCGATCACCCGCCGCATCCGGACCCGCTCCTGGGCGTCCACGTGCGCCAGCGGTTCGTCCAGCAGAAACGCTTTCGGCCTGCGAACCAGCGCCCGTCCGACTCCCACCTGGCCGTTCTCGCCCGCCGAGATGGTGTCGGCCTTCCGGGAGAGCAGCCGGCTGATCCTGAGCCGGCGGGCCTGGTACTGCACCCGCGCGGCGGCCTGGTCCTTCGGGATGTGCCGCACCTCGAGGCCGAACCCCATGTTGCGGGCGACGTCCAGGAACGGCACCAGCCTGGTGTTCTCGAAGACCATGGCGATGTCGCGCCGTGCGGGTTCGGCGGTGGTCGGTTGGCCCGCGATCAACACCCGGCCGGCGCTGATCCTGGCCAGGCCGGCGATGGCTCGCAGGGCGGTCGACTTCCCGCTGCCGGACGGGCCGAGGACGGCCAGCAGTTCGCCGGGGCGGGCCAGCAGGGTGATGTCGCGCAACGCTACGGTGCCGTCACGGTGGATCACCGTCGCCGCATCCAGGCCTGTGGAACCATCAACATCGGTCACGGCGGGGGCCTTTCGTCGTGCCTCCACGGTAGCTGGCCCGGACCGGCGGCGACCCTGACTTGCTCGTCAGCGGGGAGGCAGTCGCGGCCGGGCGTCGGGGCCGGGCGTTGGTGGGGAGCTGTGTTCAAGCAGCGCTTCCGCGCCGGCTGCGCTGATCAACTCCACCCGAGGGCCGGGCTGGTGCTTGGTTCGCTGATCCACTACACCGCAACGCGTCCGGTTTGTTCGTTATGCCGCGATTTTCCTCCGCGCATCGTTCCGGACGGGTGCAAATGATCAGCGCAAGCGGCGCAGGACCGCGCACAGAGGGCCTGCAGCTACACAAAGGGACGCTACAGGGCATGCGGAAAAAGACCGAGCCGCCGAGGGGACTTGAACCCCTAACCGCCCGATTACAAGTCGGGTGCGCTACCAGTTGCGCCACGGCGGCAGACGTGGGCCAGCGTAGCCGGAGACGGCGGACCCGACTCCGCGCCGCACTCCCCTGGGCCCGCCGTCACCTTCGGGCCGGTTACCCGCCCGGCGTGGGCACCGCGGCAGCCGGCGGGGTCGGGGTGGGGGTCGGCGTCACCGCCGAGGTGGGCGCCGGCGAGCAGACCACATTCTGCTGGCCGTTGTAGACCGTGGTGAAGTCCTCGCGCCGGATCTCCGTCCCTGACAGGTCCCTGATCACCCGGG
Source organism: Nakamurella sp. (assembly GCA_035633315.1). Classification (GTDB taxonomy): domain Bacteria; phylum Actinomycetota; class Actinomycetes; order Mycobacteriales; family Nakamurellaceae; genus Nakamurella. The sequence continues at coordinate 7,631 of DASQFG010000595.1, forward strand.
TGTTGACGATCGAGAATCCCTGCGTCCCGCCCGACGGGCTGCAGGACTGCCCATAGGGCTTGACCACGACCTGCGGCGAGGTGGAGTCGAACCGGTCACCGGAGCTGGATTCCACCTCGACGTGCTTGGTGCCCCAGAGCCGCACGGTGATGTCGGAATCCGTCCAGATGGTCTGGATCAGCACCCCGGTGTCGTAGTCGTTGGAGAACGCCAGCTCGATCTCGCCGTCGAACACGGTCGCCTCCCGGCCGGCCGGGTAGCGGCTGATGTAGAACGAGTGCGGGGTGTGGGTGACGTCGCCCATACCGGCGAAATATGCGGCGTTGTACAGCGTGGTGGCGAACTGACTGATCCCGCCGCCGACGGCGGTGGACAGCGAGCCGTCCTGGATGATCGCCGCCGGGACGTAGCCCTGCTCCTCGCTCCTGGTCCCGGTGAACTCGTTGAGCCCGAACGTCGCCCTCGGCCGCACGATCGCGCCGTTCACCTTCTCGGCCACCACCCGGATGTTCACCCCGGACGCCGTGGCGAACCCGCCGGTGGTGAACTCACCGATGACCTCCTTGATGCCGAGCGCCTGCGCTTGTTCGGTGGTCAGCGACGGCTGGGTGACCGCATAGCTGACCGGCACGGTACGGGCCGGCGAGCGCACCGACGCCTGGATGGCGGCGTCGGTGGCTGCCCAGTCGACCGACCGGCCGGATACGGCGGGATTGACCACCGGGGCGTCGTTGACGATGGCGATGGTGGCGTCGGCCGGGACCGCTTCGGTGGCCTGCACCGCCGCGGCGACCGATGCGCGCAAGGCGGCGCTGTCGACCGTGATGGTGAACCCGTCGGCCGCGTCAGGCGCGATGGCGGTCGCGGCCGCGATGGCGGTCACCGGGACCTCGACCGGAGTGCCCGCCGCGTCCAGCACCAGCGGGGCGGACAGGATCGCGGTGGCCTCGGCGGTGGCGGCGTCGACCTTGGCGGCCGATGCCCGCACGGGACTGCCGGACACCGGCAGCACCAGTCCCTCGATCAAACCGGGCCCGCCGGCCCGCCAGGCCTCGGACACCGCCGTGACGGCCTCGGTTACCTGCAGATCGCGACCGATCACCGGCGCCACCGACCGAACCGTCGTGCCCTCGATCGTCACCGCCCCTTCCACCGGGGCCACCGCGGTCTGCTGGGCGATGGCCGACAGGGAGGCGGTCAGTGTCGCCTGATCGATGCCAACGGCGAGCGGGAGGTCGCTGGATCGGAAGAACGACGTGAGCCGGGTGATCGGGTTGGCCGAGCGCTCACCGGCCGCAGCGACGGAGCCGGCGACGTCCGGCGCGAGACCGGCGGCCACGGGATCAAGACTGGTGGGTTCGCCGTGCACGTCGACGGTGACCGGACGTGCGTAGAGCGGCAGCACCTGCGCGTTCAGCGCCGCGGTGGCCTCGTCAGGGGTCAGCCCGCCGACATCGACACCAGCGATACTGGTGCCACGTTCGATTTCGCCGCTGGTGACAACGAGGTCGACGAGATGGATCGCGGCCAGCGCCAGCAGGACGGTGCCGATCCCGATGACCCAGAACCGTGGTCGGCCGAAGGTGGAGCCGGTGGCGGCAGGTCCGGCGTCGGGCGGGGTCGGGTCGGCGGCGGATTCCGCAGGCCGACCGCCGACCGTGTCGGT
>DASQFG010000596.1:0-1927 GCA_035633315.1 Nakamurella sp.
CGAACGCGGGCGAGACTCGGCGGGATCACCGCCCCATCGTCGCAGCACCCGCGCTCGATTATCGCGGAGATTCCGGGACGACGGTGGCCCAGTCAGCGTCAAAGCTACCGCACGACCGGCGCGACCCGGAACCAGCTCACCGGTGACGTCGGCGTGACGACGCGATGCCGCCCGGCGGTGCGGGCGATCACCCGACGGGGCACTATTCCGGCCGCGGCCGGTCGTTCCCCGGCGCTCGTCGCGTTCGGTTTCGTCCCGTCGTTGTGCACGTCACCGGCGGGCATCCGGACGTCGAGTATCGACGAGTGCGCCTCGTCGGGTGGGCTTGGCCGAGGGTCGGTGGGTTCGTCCGGGTGGCCCGTCACATCGGAGGGGGAACCGGAGGCGGCACCGGAGGTCGAACCGGATTGCGCGCCGCCGGATCCCGGTGTGCCCGGTTCGTCGCGGTCACCGCGCCTGGCCGGCCCGCGGACCAGCGCCGGGTCCTCCCGTCCCACGTTCCGCCGCAGGTAGAGGAACAGCACCGCGCCCAGGAACACGATCACCGAGGTGAAGACGTTGATCCGCAGCCCGAAGATGTGGTTGGCCGGATCGATCCGCAGCATCTCGATCCAGGTGCGGCCCAGGGTGTAGCCGGCGGCGTACACCGCGAACGCCCGGCCGCCGCCCAGGGTGAACCTGCGGTCGGCCCAGACCACCAGCGCCGCGACGCCCAGGTTCCACAGAATCTCGTACAAGAAGGTCGGCTGGTAGACCCCGCAAAGCACCTCCGGCGCCGCCTTGACGTACTCGGTCGGGAACTCGCAGGTGCCGCCGGCCGGGATCGCGCCGGCCACCCCGTTCGGGGTTCGGACGAAGACCTCCAGGCCCCACGGCAGCGTGGTCGGACTGCCGAACAGCTCCTGGTTGAAGTAGTTGCCGAGCCGGCCGATCGCCTGTGCGACGGCGATACCGGGCGCGACGGAATCGGCGTACGCGGACAGCGGCACCTTGTAGTACCGGCAGCCGATCCACGCCCCGACCGCGCCGAAGGCGATGGCGCCCCAGATGCCCAGCCCGCCGTTCCAGATGGCGAACGCGTTCCAGGGGTTCTTGCCCTCCCCGAAGTACAACTGGTTGTCCGTGATGACGTGGTAGATCCGGCCGCCGACGATGCCGAACGGGACGGCGAACACCGAGATATCGGTGACCCTGCCGGGCCGTCCGCCGCGGGCCACGAACCGTTTGTTGCCCCACCAGACGGCGACGACGATGCCGATGATGATGAAGACGGCGTACGCCCGGATGGCCAGCGGCCCGACGTACCAGACCCCTTGCGGGGGTGACGGAATCGACGTCAAGAACGACTTCATGCCGGACTGACCTCGCGGGGGTGGACGGTCCGGCCGGCGATGGCTGGGGCGGCCGGTGCGCCCCGCCGCACACCGTCGGCCAGTTCCGCGGCCAGTTCGCGGACCGCGTTCACGCCACCGGATCCGGCGGCGCTGACGAACGCCGAGCCGACGATCACCGCGTCCGCGAACCCGGCGATCTCGGCGGCCTGGTCCCCGGTGCGCACGCCGAGCCCGACGCCGATAGGCAGGTTGGTGATGGCGCGGCACCTGGCCACCAGGTCAGGCGCCGCCGCGGACACCTGTTTGCGGGCGCCCGTCACTCCCATCGTCGATGCCGCGTACAGGAACCCGCGGGTCGCGGCGGCCGTCAATGCGATCCGTTCCGCCGGCGACGACGGTGCAACGAGGAAGATTGGGGCGAGATGGGTCGTTTGGGCGGCCGCCAACCAGGCGCGGGCCTCGTCGACGATCAGGTCCGGGGTGATCACGCCGGACCCGCCGGCCGCGGCCACGTCGCGGGCGAAGTTCTCCACGCCGTAGGCCAGCACCGGATTGAAGTACGTCATCACCACGGCCGGCCCGCCCGCGGCGGT
>DASQFG010000597.1:0-5769 GCA_035633315.1 Nakamurella sp.
GATCACGTAGCTGCCGTTCCGGAAATCAGGCTCGGCGTCAGCGATCAGCGCCGCGGCCATCGCGGCCCGACCGGTCGGGTTTCTCCGTACCGTCGACGAATCCCAGCAGGTCCCTGGCGTCGAAGTACCGGAATCCGGTCACGTGGTCCTGCACCGACACCCACGGTCCGATCACGGCCATGATCTGCCGGCTGAGCTCGAAGGCGAGGTCGCTGCGGTCGGCCCTGATATGGAAAAACAGGTCACCGGCGGTGGCGGGTGCGTCGTGGACGGCGCCGGTGATCGGCCGGAACGGGTGCAACCCCGCTGGGCGCGTCGCTCCGGCGGGCCGGATCCGGTCCCAATACGTCGACCCGAACCCGACGACGCAGGACAGCGCGGTGGTCGACTGCCGAAATCCGACGGCCCGCGCCAGCGCGTTGATATCCGCGGCGGCATCGCGCACCCGTTCTGCGGCGCCGGGACGATCGTTGACGCTGACCACCAGGAACACCGCGGCGCGCCGGAACGCGAGCAGCACCGGCTGGGGCTCGGGGTCGTCGCCTGATTGCTGTGACATCACCGGTGAAGTATCACGGACCACGGAGCTACTCGATAGCGCTCCCCGGTGACCAGGGCTGCACCACACGACCGTGCCATTGCACAGTACTGCGGAATCCGCAGTCGCGAACGGTTGCCCCGGCTCGTTCTTCCTGGTCCGGCAGAACGCCGGCCGGTCGCCGTTCGCGGCGGTCGAGAACACGGCGACGGCATCGACTACTGCCGCGTTCCCTTCTTCGCCGTGGAAACCGACATCCTCATCTCGTGCGAGAACGTCGACCAGGACTGAACTCGGCAATAACCGGACGTTGGGCGCGTGGCCGGGAACGGCCGCGCGCCCGACCTCTCGCCGATCAGGATTGCAGCACGGCAGCGGTGCGCGGTGGCGCGGTCACGGCGTCGGCAGTGACCGACGTCAGCCGGACGGTGGGATCGACCCCGGCGAGCTGTACCGGGTGCAGCACCAGGCTCCCGGCGTCGGCCACCGCGACGCTCTGCCACCACGGCGTTGCGTTGAACAGCACGACGATCCGCTCCCGCTCGGGATCCAGATCGTCGGCAGTATCGTCCACAGCATCGCCCGCTGAACTGCCCACAGAGTCCGACAGCACCATGACGACTACGCCCCGCGGCTGGGCCGGCCCGCCGTGCGGGAACGAGACCCGCTCGATGATCTTCTCCGCCGAGCCGAGCCGGAAAAGCCTTGACGAGGAACGGATCCGCAGCAGATCGAGGGCCGCCGCCCGGGACGCCGCGATATCCCCCGGCCCAGGGACCAACGCGGGGTTGGCCAGCAGGGAACGCTGCAGCTCCCAGCGTTGCTGATTCTCCGCGGCGGGCGGCAACCCCGAGCCGAAAGCGGACGAGCCCCCCGTCCAGTCCACCCGGTTGAACCAGTCCCCGGAGTCGAACGAGTTGCGGTCCAACGACTTCGACCGCAGCAGGTCCGTTCCCGCGTGCCAGAACATCGGGCCCTGGCCGAGTGCGACGATTGCCAGGCACAGGGTGTTCATCCGCACCCGGTCCGGCATCGACAGCGCCACCGGTAGTTTCAGGGCCAGGGCATCGAAAAGGGTTTCGTTGTCGTGCGCGTCGACGTAGTTGATCACGTCGGACGGCTCTGCGCAGTAGCCGGTGCCGGATCCGCCGTACGGAATCTGTGATCCGGTGACCGGATTGCCCCAGCGGTCGACCAGCGGAAAGTCACGGAGGTTGCCGGTCAGGCCGACCTTGATCCGGTCCTGTTCCAGCAGCAGCGCGTCGATCTGCGCCATCGGCGGGCCGGCGGTGCTCGATCCGTTCGGGTCGGTGTACAGGCCGGTGCCGAATCCCTGTACCCGCGGATCCTGGTCGAACGGGCCGCCGCCGCGAACGGCATCACGGAGCCGGTCGTTGAACGTCCCGATGCCGGTGCCGGCCATTTCGGTCTGGGTGGCCTGCACGAATCGTGCGTTGTTGGCGACCTCGCCGAAATTCCACCCCTCGCCGTAGACGTACAGCGACCGGCCGTCGACGCCGTCGATCGCCACCGTCAATGAGTCCAGTGCCGCACGGACTTTCAGCATGGTGGATCGTGGGTGGTGGCCCATCAGGTCGAACCGGAATCCGCCGACCCGGTATTGCCTGGCCCACAGCAATACCGAATCCACGATGAGCTTTTCCATCATCGCGTGTTCGGCCGCGGTGTTCGGGCAGCAGGTCGACTGCTCCAGCTGACCGGTCGCGGACAGCCGATGGTAGTAGCCGGGCACGATCCGGTCGAGAACCGACCGCGGGTCGTCACCGGAGGCCACGGTGTGGTTGTAGACCACGTCGAGCACCACCCGCAGCCCGATGCCGGCCACTGCGAACACCATCTCGCGGAATTCCAGGGTCCGCGCCGGGCCGTCGGGATCGGAGGCGTACGACCCGTCGGGCACCGAATAGTGCCAGGGGTCGTACCCCCAGTTGAACCCGTCGTTGGCCGCGACCGCGCCGACGCATTCCTGCTGCGCCGTTCCTGCGGGATCGGCGGCGGACAGTGCGGGTAGGTCACACGCCGGGCTCTGCCAGTCGGATTTGACGTCGTCAACGGTGCCGAAGTCGAAGGCGGGCAACAGGTGCAGGGTGTTCAGCCCCGCCGCGGACAACGCCGCCAGGTGGGTCATCCCGGCGCTGCCCGGGTGGGTGAAGGCGCGATAGCCTCCGCGGTCGGCCGCGGGCACTGTCGTATCGCCGACGGAGAAATCCCGGATGTGCAGCTCGTAGATCGCCGAGTCCACCGGCCATGCCAACGGCGGGATGGCCAGCTGATCCCACCCGAGCGGTTTTAGTGCCGGTGACTCCAGGTCCACGATCACCGAGCGCGCGGAGTTCGTGGTGAGCGCGACGCTGTACGGATCGGTGACGAGATCGGTCACCACAGCACCGATCTCGGGGCGGTAGACCTCGACCTCATACAGGTAACTGGTGCCGGCCCAGTCGGGGTCGCCGATCACCGACCAGACCCCGTCGTCATCGCCGACCATGCCGTGCACTGATTCCGCGGCCGCACGATCGCGGCGGGCCACCGCCACCCAGCGGGCCGTCGGCGCCCACACCGCCAGCGTAGGGATCGCGCCGTCCCAGACGACGCCGAGGTCGCGGTCGGTCGCACCGAATAGGTCGTCCAACACACCGGGGACTTGCAGACCCGTTGCGGCCACGACGAATCCGACGCCGTCGTAGGCCGCCAGCACCACCTGCCCGGTGAGCAAGCGCCGCAGCAAACCCAGGTCCGTGGCGTCGGCCGGTTGCAGCCGCAGTGCCGCGCAGCCAGCCAGATGCGGCCAGCGCGAGACGATGTCGGCAGGCAGACCGGCATCGTCGACGTTCAACAACAACGCCGAGCCGCCGACCACCCGACCGCCGTCCACCTGAAGTCCGCCGTCGGCCGCGCTGTGCAGGCGGATAGTCCAGCCATCGGTGACTGCCTCGACCGGCAGGTCCCATGCGATCACGTCCCGGCGAAGCCAGTGCCCGCTGCGCTCGGCAAGGTCCGCGGTGTTCGGCACCCGCAGCGAGGACACCGTCAGCAGATGCGTGCCGAGGTCGTACCGGAAGTCGGTCCGCGCCGCTGCGCCCCATCCTGCCGGCACCGCGAAGTCGATGTCCGCGCCGCCGGGAACCCCGCCGGCGCCGTAATTCTCGTTCCAGGACAATCCGTGGGTGACCTTTGCCCGGTAGCCGCCGGCAGGCAGCCCGACAACGGTCCGGGTGTAGACGGCGTCTCCGTCGGGGTCCGTCAGCGACGAACCCAGGTCGGCGGGGTCCCAGTTCGCCGGCGAGCCGAGTGCGGTCTGGTAGTTCCCAGGCACCGTGATGATCGGATCGGTATCGATCGGGGCGGTCATTCGACGGCACCGACCCTGCGCGACGTTGTCATGCAACCGCCTCCCGGATCGGGACCACCGGCGGGCATGACGTCCGCCGCCCGCTTCCAGGCACGATGTTGCCATGGACCGCCCGCTGATCGGTATCACCACCTATCGCGAGCCGGCGACCTGGGGCCGGCGGCATGAGGTGGACGCCACGCTCCTGCCGGCCGCGTACACCGAGGCGGTCCGGTCCGGCGGCGGGACACCGATGCTCATCCCGCCGCTGGGACCGGCGGACAGTGCAGCCGCGGTGCTCTCCCGGCTGGACGGGCTGCTGATCTCGGGCGGTTCCGACGTCAACCCCTCGCGTTACGGTGCCGAGCCCCACCCGGCCACGACCGGCTGGCGCGACGACCGTGACGTGTCCGAGATGGCCCTGGTGCACGCCGCCGACGACATCGGGCTCCCGCTGCTCGGCATTTGCCGGGGAATGCAGATCATGGCGGTGGCGGCGGGCGGCGCGCTCATCCAGCACGTCCCGGATGTGGTCGGCGGCGACGCCCATTCGCCGGGTCCCGATGTGTACGGCGCGGTCGAGGTGACCACCGAACCCGGCACCCGGCTCGCACGGATCCTCGGCGAACGGGTCGCCGTTTCCTGCCACCACCATCAGGCCGTCGCCGATCATCCGGGATTCCTCGCCGCGGCCACGGCCGAAGACGGCCTGCTGGAGGCCATGGAGGCGCCCGGCGACCGCTTCCGGCTTGCGGTGCAGTGGCATCCGGAGACCCAGTCCGACCGCCGGCTGTTCGAGGCGCTCGCCGGCGCGGCCAGCGATTGGGCCACCCGGCGGCCTGCGCAAAAGCCCGCAGCGAGCGTCCTGCCCACCCGCTGACGCCCGGGTCAGCCACCACGGCATTCGCACCGCTCGCCTCGACTGTCCGCCGTCATCGCCCTGTGCCAGGCTGGCACCCGTGCGCATGCAATTCGCCACCGGCCCCGACCCCACCGACCTGTTGATGCTGCCCTGGTCCACCCCGCTGGCGGACTGGCCCAAGGAGAAACTGGTCTCCCTTCCTCGGGGTATCTCGCGGCACGTCGTCCGTTTCGTCCGCATCGGCGGCATTGTGTACGCGATCAAGGAGATCAGCCAGGGGCTGGCCGAGCACGAGTACGAACTGCTCCGCGAACTGGCGAAATTGAGCATCCCGGTGGTGCAGGCCGTCGGCGTGGTGGCCAACCGGCTCACCCCGGCCGGCGAGCCGCTGGACGCGGCGCTGGTCACCAAGCACCTGCGCTTCTCGCTGCCGTACCGGGCGCTGTTCTCGCGCCGGATGGATCCGGATCTGGAAACCAAGCTGCTGGACGCGCTTGCCGAGTTGCTGGTGCGGCTGCACCTGCTCGGCTTCGCCTGGAAGGACTGCTCGCTGTCCAACACCCTGTTCCGCCGGGACGCCGGCGCGCTGGCGGCGTACCTGGTGGACGCCGAGACCGGCGAGCTACGGGAGAGCCTGTCCAACGGGCAGCGGGCGCAGGACCTGGAGATCGTCGAGACCAATGTCGCCGGTGAGCTGATGGACCTGCAGATGTCCGGCCTGCTGTCGGAGTCGATCGACCCGCTGGAGACCGCGCTGTCCGTGATCGAACGCTACGAGAAGCTCTGGGACCTGCTCACCTCCCCGCAGACCATGGGCGAGGACGAGTGGTGGCGGATCGAGCAGCGGTTGCGCAAGCTCAACGAGCTCGGCTTCGACGTCGCGCAGATCCAGATCAACGAGAAGGACGGCGACCCGCACGTCATGGTGCAGACCCAGGTCGTCGACGCGGGGCATCACCGGCGCCGGTTGTTCTCTCTCACCGGCATCGACGTCCAGGAGAACCAGGCCAGGCGGAT
>DASQFG010000598.1:0-2166 GCA_035633315.1 Nakamurella sp.
CCACCTCGGCGTCGGCCGGGTCGGAGACATCGCCGGCCGTGCCCGATCAACGCACCCGGCGACGCGACCAGGACCCACGCCATGCGCTGCAGCACGGCGTCATCTCGCTGTCCCGCTGGACGGTGCGGCTGCTGATCATCGCGGTGGGACTGGTGGCGATCTTCTGGGTGATGGGTCAGCTGTGGAGCATCCTGCTGCCGGTCCTGTTCGGGCTGCTGCTGTCCACCGTGCTGTGGCCGCCCGTCCGGTACCTGCGACGGCACATGCCCAACGCGCTGGCCGCTCTCATCGGGGTGGTCGGCCTGCTGGTGGTGTTCAGCGCGTTGATCGTCGCGCTCGCCCCGCAGGTCCGCTCGCAGGGCCAGGACCTGGTCAACCAGGCGTCGGCCGGGCTGGATTCGCTGCAGCAGTGGGTCGCCGGGCCGCCGCTCAATCTCGGTGACGACGCCATCGGCGAGTTGATCGACAGCGGTGTCAGCCAACTGCAGAACAACGGCCAGGTCGTCGCGGGTTACGTGCTCAGCAGCCTCGGCGTGATCGGCAACGCCGTGGTCACCCTGGTGCTGGCGCTCGTGCTGGCGTTCTTCTTTCTCAAGGACGGTCCCAAGTTCCTGCCCTGGCTGCGCAAGTGGATCGGCGAATCCATCGGCCGGCACGTCGAAGAGGTCTCCGGCCGGGTGTGGACCGCCCTGGGCCAGTACGTCTGGTCGCAAGCCGCTGTCGCGCTGGTGGACGCGGTCTTCATCGGCCTCGGCGTCTGGATTCTCGGTGTGCCGTTCGCCCTGCCGATCGCGGTGCTGACGTTCTTCGGCGGCTTCGTGCCGATCGTCGGTGCCTTCGTCGCCGGCGCCATCGCCACCCTGGTCGCGCTGGTGTCCGGCGGCATCTGGACCGCCGTCGGTGTGCTGGCCATCGTGCTGGTGGTCCAGCAACTGGAGGGCAACGTACTGCAGCCGATGCTGGTCGGCCGCAGCCTGAAGATCCACGCCGCGGTGGTGATCGCGGCGGTGGCCCTTGGCGGAACGCTGTTCGGCATCATCGGTGCTTTCCTGGCGGTGCCGGCGGTGGCTGTCGTTCAGGTGATCGCCCAGTACATCCGCGCGTCGATCGGCGGAGCCCCGCCCGGCGAGCCCCCGGCAGGCACCTCCGGCGACGCCGCGGCACCCGACGACCGCGATCGCTTCATCGCGCCGGCCGGCGATGTCCCTCCTGCGGAGTCCTGATCGGTGGAGACCTGATCGGTGGAGACATGAGCCGGAGGAGTGCTGAGCCGGAGGAGTGCTGAGCCGGAGGAGTCATCGGCGGCGGTCCCGCCAACAAGGCCGGCAACCACAGCGGGCGCACAGCGAACGCACGGGTGACCCTCTGCCGGGCGGGAGAGGATCCGTCCTGTGAAGGCCACGCTCACCCACCGCGTCCGCACCGGCGTCACCGGTGAGGGGCTGCGCTTCGCCGCCGTCGGGATGGCCGCCACGGGTGCACAACTCGCGCTGTACGCCTTCCTGGACGGGTCGGCGGGTCCGCAGCTGGCCAACGTGCTGGCCTGGCTGGTCTCCACCCTGGTGGCCAACGCGGCGCACCGCCGCTACACCTTCCAGTTGACCGGCCGCGCCTGTGAGAGGGACCATCTGGTCGGTCTGGTCAGCAGCCTGGCCGCGCTCGGGCTCAGCTCCCTGGCGCTCGCGCTGTTGAACGAGCCCACCGGGCTGGACGGGGTCGTCGCCCTCGTCGCGGTGAACGGCGCCGTCGGTGCCGTGCGATTCCTCGCGCTGCGGTGGTGGTGGCTCGGCCGCGGCCTCCGTCGCCCGGCGGCCGGAGCCGGAGTCGGAGTCGCAGTCGGAGCCCGACACGCGGCCGTCATGGCGCGGGCCTGACACCCCTGCCGCCCGGAGCGGCCGACGGCTGCCCGACACGGTTGGATGGGTGGATGAGCGTGGAATCCCGCCGCACCCTTGTCCTTCTGCGGCACGCGAAGTCCACCTATCCGCCGGGCGTGGCGGATCACCAGCGACCGCTCGCCGTGAGAGGGGAACGAGAAGCGGCCCTGGCTGGAGCGTGGATCGCCGACCGGCAGCCGAGCATCGATCGCATTCTCTGCTCGACGGCCGAACGCACCCGGCAGACGGCCGCCGCGGCTGGGCTCACCGCACGGCCGATCACCTACAC
>DASQFG010000599.1:0-1764 GCA_035633315.1 Nakamurella sp.
GGCCGACTTCGAGCGGGTGGCCGCGCAATTCCCGGTCTTCCGGGTGACGACAGCCGGCGAAGTGCCCGGCTGCAGCGATATACAGTCCTAGCGGACAGACTGATCAGGCGCCCGGGCGCCTGGGCATGGAGGCTGCCGTGGTTGGGGTCGAAAAGAACTCGGGAGCCGGGGAGTCCCGGGACAAACGGTCCGCGCCGCAGTCCGCTGCGGTCGCCACCGCGGACTCGGACGTCGCACCGAAGGAACTGCCGCCGTTCCTGCGGCTGCTGAAAAGGCTGCCGTTCACCACCTTTTACGTTGTCGTCACCCTGGTGCTGGCCGTCGCTCTCGGCACGCTGTGGGAAAGCATCGAGGACAAGTCCTGGTACGCCGACGTGGCCTACGGATTGCCGGCCTTCCAGGACGGCCGGTGGCTCACGCTGATCTGGGGCGGCTTCTTCGCGCTCGACCCCGTGTACTACATCTTCGTCGCAGGGGCCTTCGCTTTCCTGACCGGCTTCTCCGAGTGGGTGCTCGGCACGAAGCGCACGGTCATCCTCTGCGTGGTCTACCAGTTCGCCGCGGTGCTGATCACCGCCCTGGTATTCCTCATCTTCCGGAATTCCAGCTGGGAGTGGGCCGTCCAGCGGGCCACCGAGACCGACGTGGGCTTCTCCGCCGGCATGCTCGCGGTGCTGAGCGTGGCGAGCGCGACCGTTCGGCCACCTTGGCGCCTTCGGCTGCGGCTGGCGATCTGGGCGTACGTGCTCTTCTCGATCGTCTACGTCGGGCAGATGGCGGACGCCGAACACCTCGTCGCGGTCGCACTCAGCATGCCGTTCTCCTCCAAGTTGGCCGGCCCGCACGCTCGACGGGCCAGGGCGCTGCCCACCCGGCACGAACTGCGGCTGCTGGCGATGGTCGGCGTGCTGCTGATCGCCGCGGTGCAGCTGCTGGCGAATTTCGTGCCGGGTCGGCTGACCCCGTTCGGGCCGCCCGATGACGACCCCGAAGCCTGGTACGTGCTGATCATCGACATGGCCATTTCGCTGTTCATCGCGAACGGGCTGCGCAAGGGTTACCGGTGGGCCTGGTGGATCGCCGTGGTGCTATCCGGCTTCGTGGTCGCCTTCGCCGCGCTGATCTCCGTGCTGGTGATCGTCGTGGTCATCATCTCCGAGGTCGATGCCGACGCTGACACCGACCTCAACGGCATCCCGCAACTGCTGGCCGCCGCCACCCTGTACCTCGCATTCCTCATTGTGCTCATCCTGGGCCGGAGCGCCTTCCGGGTGCCGCGACGGGGCAAGCGGCGGCTGGCGACCAGTACGTCCAATCCCGACACCGCCAAGGAGCTGCTCCGGAAGTGGGGCGGCAGCACGATTTCCTGGATGACCACCTGGCCGGAGAACCGGCACATGATCACCGCCGACGGGCAGAGCTACCTGGCCTTCCGTAAGCACGCGGGCGTCGCCGTGGCCCTCGGCGATCCCGTCGGCCCGCCCGGGTCCGCCACCTCCACGATCAACGACTTCATCGCGCTCTGCGACAAGGCGGCCCTGGTGCCGTACATCTTCTCGTGCACCAGGGAGACCGCTACGGTCACCGACGCGCTGGGCTGGCAGAGCGTGCAGGTCGCCGAGGACAACCTGATCGACCTGCCGACCCTGGAGTTCAAGGGCAAGAAGTGGCAGGACATCCGGACCGCGCTGAACAAGGCACCCAAGGAGGGCGTGAGCTTCCGGATGGTGACGCTGGCCGACGAGTCGTGGGCACTGGTCCGCC
>DASQFG010000600.1:0-10016 GCA_035633315.1 Nakamurella sp.
AGGGTCCGCCGGCTCAGGCGTTTCGGCGTCCGGGAGTGGCCGCGGCACGCCGAGCCGTATCCGGCGCATCGTTACCACCCGGGGCGGCGGGGTGTCGGCCGCACCGTACGACTCGTTCAACCTCGGTGGGGGCGTCGGCGACTCACCCGCAGCCGTGGCGGCCAACAGGGCGAGGCTGGCCCGGGCCGCGGGCCTGCCGCCGGGGTCGGTGGTGTGGATGCGGCAGGTGCACGGCACCGAGGTGACGAGGGTGGACAGCGGGCTGCGGCCGGCCGCACGGGCGTCGGTGACCACCGGACCGGCGCCGGCCGAGCTCTTGGAGACGGACGGGATCGTCACCGGCGCCGCCGGTCTCGCTCTCGGCGTGCTGGTCGCCGACTGCGTGCCGATGCTGGCGGGGGACCCGTCCGCCGCAGTGATCGCCGCCGTGCACGCCGGGCGCCGCGGCGCCGCGGGCGGTATCGCGCTGCGGATGCTGGCGGCGATGGTCGACGCCGGCGCGTCCGCGTCGTCGGTCGAGGTGCTGCTCGGCCCGGCCATCTGCGGTCGGTGCTACGAGGTGCCGGCCGGGATGCGCGACGAGGTCGAGGCCTCGCTGCCGGGCTCGGCCTGCCGGACGGACCGCGGCACCCCGGGCCTGGACCTGCGGGCCGGCCTGGCCCGTCAGCTGCGGTCGGCCGGGGTGGCAGGTGTCGTCATCGACCCGCGGTGCACGTTCACCGATCCGGACCTGTTCAGTCACCGCAGGGGCGCGCCCACCGGCCGCTTCGCGGGGCTGATCTGGATACCGCCCGACGGGGATTGAACCAACGGAGCAGCGCCCCGGGCGCGTCCGGTACCCACCACCCACGATCGGGTCGGCGCCGTGCCGCTCCCGGGGCCGATCCAGGGCCGGCGGCATCCCCGGAATTCGCGGCGCGGCACGGTGTCTCATCACCGTCTCCGGTCCTGGTCCAGCCCAGGTCCAGCCCGACTTCCGAGTCCCGACTGAACCGCTTGTCCGGCCCGGTGTGTCGCACCTCGATCGTTCTGATCACGGGGATAGCCTGACGCGCAAGGCGAGGAGATCGGTTCGCACGGCATGCCGGCAGCGGCACCAGCGCGGGTCCCGTTCACCGTGTAGGGCAACGGAAGGATCAGACCAAAATGGGATCATGGCGCAAGGTGGGGGCCTTCCTGGGGCTCGTGCCCGACGACTCCCACCGGGACGAGTACGTGGACGACTACCACGACTCTGACACCGGCGATTACCCGGGCGAGTACTCGTCCGACTACCCGGCGCACGACTACCCGGCCGACGGGTATGACCGGGGTCAGGACGCGCCGTACGTCGCCGCCCACCCCCGCCGCCCCGTCGGTCCCGCCTACGAAGACGCACCAATGACCCAGGGAGCACTGGCCATGCAGGCACGCCCGGACCTGCGTCGTGAACCGGAGATCCCCGGTGCGATCCGTCCCGTGACGATCAAGCTCAACGGCTTCGCCGAGGCCCGCGTCATCGGCGAGAAGTACCGCGAGGGCAAGCCCGTCATCCTGGACATGACCGAGATGGACGACTCGGACGCGCGGCGCCTGGTCGACTTCGCGGCGGGTCTCGCCTTCGCCCTGCGTGGTTCGATCGACAAGGTCACCACCAAGGTGTTCATGTTGCTGCCGCCGGACACCGACGTCGCCGACCTGTCCGAACCCGGCGCTCCCGCCGCGTTCACCGGTGGCTTCTCCCCGGACACCCGGGAACGTCCGGCGTATGCCGGTTCGCGCTCCGGTCGCTGAGACCGCTGCGGGCCCTATCCCTATCCCCATCCGGTACAAGTAATGGTGTGAACATTCTCTGGCAGGTGCTCTACCTGATCCTCTGGCTGTTCAGGCTGGCGCTGTTGGGTCGGATCGTCATCGAGTTCGTGCGAGTCTTCGCCCGCTCATGGCGGCCCGCCGGCGCGCCGGCCGTTGCCATGGAGGTGCTATACGCCAGCACCGACCCGCCGGTGAAGCTGTTACGGAAGATCATTCCGACGGTTCGTTTGGGCGGGGTAGGGTTCGACCTCAGCATTGTGGTGCTTCTGATCGGGGTCTGGATCCTGATGACGGTCGTCGAACGGCTGGCACTGACGAGCGCGCTCTAGCATCTTCCTAGCGCGTTCTAGCATCTTGTCGATCAGGAACCGACTCGTTCTGTGTCGCGCCCCGCTGTTGACCGAGCCATCAAGGAGTTGTCATGCCGCTCACGCCAGCCGATGTCCACAACGTTGCCTTCAAGAAACCCTCGATCGGCAAGCGGGGGTACGACGAGGACGAAGTCGATGCCTTCCTCGACGTCGTCGAGGCCGAGCTCAGCCGGCTCATCGAGGAGAACAGCGACCTGACCTCGCGGTTGGCCAGCTACGAGGCAGGCGGTATGCCCCCGGCCAAGCCGGCCCCGGTTGCCGAAGCGGCGCCGGCGGCAGCCCCGGCTGCTCCTGCGCCAGCTGCCTCCACCGCCGAGGGCCATGTGCAGGCCGCCCGTCTGCTGGGCCTGGCCCAGGAGACCGCCGACCGGCTCACCGCCGAGGCCAAGGTCGAGTCGGACCGAGTGCTGGCGGATGCCAGTAGCCAGTCGGAGGCGTTGATCACCGACGCCACCACCAGGGCCGAGGCAGCCGAACGGGACAGCCGGATCCGCGCCGACGCGCTGGACAAGGAGGCCCAGTCCAAGTACGACGAGGTCGTCGGCAAGCTCGCCGACGAGCGGGTCACCCTGGAGAAGAGGATCGAGGACCTGCGGGTCTACGAGCGGGAATACCGCGGCCGGCTGAAGAGTTGGATTTCTGAGCAGCTGGCGCAGCTCGACGGGCAGGCGCCCAAGGAGCCGGCGGCGTCGATCGTGAACAACAGCGAGTGACGGGCATCAACTGACGCGCAGCTGAACCGGCGTGGGCGCGAGCCCGGACCGGCTCGGCTGAGGGTGGCAGTGGGCGGGTAATCCGCTCGCCCGCGGGCATTACCCTGAAGGCACAGCAGTAGCGGCGACGACCCGGCCATCACCGGCGAGCCATTCGGAAGAACGGCACCACCGCGCCGCACTATTTCCACTGCGGTGGGTGCTCACTAGAACCGAACGGGTCCGGCCCGTCACAGCCGGAACGATGAGTGGCCCGGATCCTCGCTCCACGGAGCGGCGATCCCGGCAAGCGGGGTGGTACCGCGGGATGTGATCGGACACCGGTCACGCCTCGTCCCTGCAGGCGATGAACAGCCTGGACGAGGAGTACCCGCGATGAACGACAGCACACCGACCGCGCAGCTCGCGGTTGACCCGACCGCGACGTCCGGCGCTGACGAAACCGGGTACCCCAGGGCCGGCGCCTCCGAGGTCGTCGCGCACCCCGACCTGCCAGCCCTGGAACACGACGTGCTGGCCTATTGGGCCAAGGACAAGACCTTCGAGGCGTCTGTCGAGCAACGCCCGGCGGGCGAGAACGGCTCCAACGAGTTCGTCTTCTACGACGGGCCGCCGTTCGCGAACGGCCTGCCGCATTACGGGCACCTGCTGACCGGCTACGTCAAGGACGTCGTGCCGCGGTACCGGACCATGCGCGGGCGCCGGGTGGAGCGCCGCTTCGGCTGGGACACCCACGGCCTGCCCGCCGAGGTCGAGGCGGAGCGCCAGCTCGGCATCAAGCACAAGTCCGAGATCGAGTCGATGGGCGTCGAGCAGTTCAACGACGCGTGCCGGTCCTCGGTGCTGCGGTACACCCACGAGTGGCAGGAGTACGTCACCAGGCAGGCCCGCTGGGTGGACTTCGAGCACGACTACAAGACCCTGGACCTGGACTACATGGAGTCCGTCATGTGGGCCTTCAAGACCTTGTGGGACAAGGGCTTGATCTACGAGGGCTACCGCGTGCTCTGGTACTGCTGGCGCTGCGAGACGCCGCTGTCGGCGACCGAGACGAAGATGGACGACACCTACCGGTCGCGCCAGGACCCGGCCGTCACCGTGTCGCTGCGGCTGCAGTCCGCAGACCCGCTGCTGGACGGGGTGAACGCGCTGGTCTGGACGACCACGCCCTGGACGCTGCCGTCGAACCTGGCGGCCGCCGTCAATCCCGACGTCGAGTACGTCGTCGTCCGGTCCGGTGGAGCCGACGCCGGCCGTTACCTGCTCGCCCGGGCCCGGCTCGCGGCGTACACGCGCGAGCTGGGGGAGTCGCCGGAGCTGCTGGCCACCTACAGCGGCGCGCAGCTGGTCGGCACCCGCTACACCCCGCCGTACGACTTCTTCGTGGACAAGGGCGGTTCTGACGGGTCGGACCCTGCGAGCAGGTCCTCCCGTGCACACCAGGTGCTTCCCGCGGACTACGTCACCACCGGGGACGGCACCGGCGTGGTGCACATCGCGCCGGCCTTCGGCGAGGAGGACAAGGTCGTCACGGATGCTGCCGGGATCGAGGTCGTCAACCCCGTCGACTCGCAGGGCAAGTTCACCTCGCAGGTCCCGCCGTACGAGGGCTATCAGGTCTTCGACGCCAACATCCCGATCATGGCCGATCTCAAGGCGTCCGGGCTGTTGTTGCGCCGGGACAGCTACGAGCACCCGTACCCGCACTGCTGGCGGTGCGAGACGCCGCTGATCCAGCGTGCCGTCTCGTCCTGGTTCGTCGCGGTCACCCAGTTCCGCGATCGGATGGTCGAGCTGAACCAGCAGATCACCTGGGTGCCGGCGCACATCAAGGACGGGCAGTTCGGGAAGTGGCTGGAGGGCGCCCGGGACTGGTCGATCTCGCGGAACCGTTTCTGGGGTTCGCCGATCCCGGTGTGGACCTCGGACGATCCGGCGTACCCCCGGGTGGACGTCTACGGCTCGCTCGACGAGCTGGAACGGGACTTCGGCGTCCGCCCGACCGACACCCACCGGCCGTTCATCGACGAGTTGACCCGGCCGAATCCGGACGACCCCACCGGGGAGTCGACCATGCGCCGGGTGCCGGAGGTGCTGGACTGCTGGTTCGAATCCGGCTCGATGCCGTTCGCCCAGGTGCACTACCCGTTCCAGAATCACGGAGGACCGCTTGCGGGTCCGACCCATGACTCGAGCTGGTTCGACGATCATTTTCCGGGCGACTTCATCGTCGAGTACAACGGCCAGACCCGTGGCTGGTTCTACACGATGCACGTGCTGGCCACCGCGCTGTTCGACCGCCGGGCGTTCAACACCTGCATGGCGCACGGCATCGTGCTCGGCGACGACGGGCAGAAGATGTCCAAGTCGCGACGGAACTACCCCGATGTCGGGCAGGTGTTCGAGCGGGACGGTTCCGACGCGATGCGCTGGTTCCTGATGTCCTCGGCGATCCTGCGCGGCGCGGACCTGGTGGTCACCGAACCGGGGATCCGGGAAGGCGTGCGGCAGGCCGTGCTGCCGCTGTGGAACGCGTGGTACTTCCTGGCGCTGTACGCCGGGGCGTCGGGTCGGACCGGCAGCGTCCGGATCGATTCACCGGACGTGCTGGACCGGTACGCGCTGGCCAAGACGGCCGAGCTCGTCCGGGACGTGACCGCGGCGATGGACGCCTACGACCTGGCCGGTGCCTGCGCCGCGGTCCGCTCCTACCTCGACGTGCTGACGAACTGGTACATCCGCCGGTCCCGTCAGCGGTTCTGGGACGGCGACGCCGATGCGATCGACACGCTGCACACCGTGCTGGAAGTGGTCAGCCGGGTGGCCGCGCCGCTGTTGCCGTTGACCACCGAGGTGATCTGGCGTGGGCTGACCGGAGGTCGGTCGGTGCACCTGACTGACTGGCCCAGCGTGGCCCCCGATTCTGCCGAGTTATTGCTGGACGACGATCTGGTCGCAGCGATGGAGGAGATCCGGGAGATCGCGTCCGTCGCGCTGTCCGTGCGCAAGGCGGCCGGCCTGCGGGTCCGGCAGCCGCTGGCCGCCCTGACGGTCGCGACCCGCGGCGCCGCCCGGCTGCAGCCGTTCGTGTCGCTGGTCGCCGACGAGGTCAACGTGCGGCGGGTGAACCTGACCGAGATGGCCGAGCACGACGAGCGGGTGTCCCGGCGTCTGGTGGTGAACGCACGGGCTGCCGGGCCACGGCTGGGTCGCGACGTGCAGAAGGTGATCAAGGCGTCCAAGGTCGGCGACTGGTCGGTGGACGACGACGGCGTGGTGATCTGCGGCGGTGTGGTGCTCGAACTCGCCGAGTACACGCTTGAGCTGGTGGCCACCGGTTCGTCCTCGGATGCCGTCGGCCTGCTGCGTTCCGGCGGGTTCGTCTCGCTGGACACCGAGTTGGACACCGAACTGCTCGCCCAGGGCGCGGTGAACGACCTGCTCCGGCTGGTGCAGCAGGCGCGCAAGGACGCCGGCCTGAACGTCTCGGACCGGATCGCCCTCACCCTCGAGGTGCCGGACGAGCTGTGGTCCTCGGTGCAGGCCCGGCTGGATCAGGTGCAGGCCGAGACCCTGGCCACGTCGGTCTTCCGCGGCGAGACCGGGCCGGACGCGCCGGGTGTGGCCGGTGGGTCGGTCGGTGCCGGGGTGTCGGCGCGGGTGGCGGTGGGACTGGCGCGGTGATCGCCGGGCTCCGTCCCGGCGGTAGGCCAGCTGCACGGTGCGCAGCTGACCGGTCTTCCGTCCGGGAACCGTCAGGGCGAGCGTCGGCAGGGTCGGGATGATGGTGGAGGTGGAAAGACCGCACCGGAGTTGAGATCCGGCGCCCGCGGCTGGCGCGCCATCAGGGCGAAAGGGAGCTGTTCAGCGCAGGAACGCCCGATCGTGCGCGCGGCGCTCGCCCGCGCGGAACTGATCGTCGGAGTCACCGGATTGCGCGTCGATCCGCGCGATCTCCTGGACTTCCTCGCGCCGGTTCCCGGCAGCGTCGACCACCTCGCGGTGGATCGACCAGACCCCTCTGGTCGGCCTCGACGTGGTAGCGGGCGTCCCAGGGCGAGGTCCGCGGACCAGGCCGGACAGCGCTCTGCTGGGGGCGCAGGTACCAGCGCAGCAGCACATAGACCAGGTACCCGACGAGCGCGAGAACCACGACGACCAGGAGCGTGTCGATGGCGTGGTGGGGCGGTCTTCGCCCTGTTGGGACCCCTTACCCGGATTTCCAAGCCGGACCCCGTCGAGAAGCCGCGCTGCACCACCCGGGCCACAGCCCTATCGGGTGGCGAACACGCGGATCTCGCAGTCGGCGCTGACCCCACGGGCAAGTCGAGCATCCAGGGTGATCAATGGAGCGCCAACCAGATCGGCCACCGCAACGTACGCGGCGTCGTAGCTACTCAGCTGGTCGCGCAATGCCCACACTCGGCGGGAGAGCGGCGGGTAAGGCCACAACTCGATGTGCAGATCGACCATTGCCCGGTGGGCCGCTGTCGCTCGATCCACATGCAGCACGCGGGCACGCACCTGCCGCCGCAGTGCGTTGGCGACTTCGAAGGGCAACAGCTCCGGCGCCGTCAGGACATGCCCGGCGAGCTGGCCTGCTACCCAACGGCCGGGGGCACCCTGATCGACCAACAGGGCCACCACCGCGGATGCGTCCACAACCAGGGTTCCACGTCCGACCGGGGCGGCCAGTTGGCTCAACGGCGGTCCGCATCGACGGCGTCGAGAATGTCCGCCACTGGGATTTCGGTCGTGGCCGTGAGCGGTCGGACCCGGTCGATCAGTTCATCAACGGTCATTCTGCTCGCGGCGTCGGTCAGCTCGGCCAGCAGATATTCCTGCAGCGACCGACCGGAACCTGCTGCTCGCGCGGCCAGGATGTTCCGTACGTGTTCGGGCACATTGCGAATGGTGATCGCGACCGTCATGCAGCTATTATAGCTGCATCGCCAGCGCTCTGCAGCTGGCAATCCAAGGGACCCGATCAGGACAACAGATCCGCCAGCGAGGTCATGGTCTCCGAGCAGCCCGCGTCGATCCGCGCGGTGGCCACCGGGTCCCCGCGGGTGACGCCGCGGTTGACGATCACCACCGGGATGCCCCGGCGGGCGGCGTGCCGGGCGAATCGCAGCCCCGACATCACGGTCAACGACGACCCGGCGACCAGCAGCGCATCGGCCGAGTCGACCGCCCGGTAGCAACGGTCGACGCGGTCGCGGGGGACGTTCTCGCCGAAGAACACCACGTGCGGTTTGAGCGCACCGGGGCAGCGCAGGCACCCGGCCAGCGTGAAACCCTCGGTCTCCTCGAGTTCCACATCGCCGTCGGGGGCGGTCGCGGCCGCTCGCGGACGCCCGAAGTACGGGTTCAACGCGGTCAGCCGCTCGTGCAACTCGCGGCGCGAGCTGATGCTGCGGCAACCCAGGCAGATCACCTCGTCGATGCGGCCGTGCAGGTCGATCACCGCGCGGCTGCCCGCCTGGCGGTGCAGTCCGTCCACGTTCTGGGTGATGAGATCGGTGACCACGCCGGACCGCTCCAGGGTGGCCATCGCCAGATGTCCGCGGTTCGGCTGCGCGAGACCCATGCGCTGCCAACCGATGTGGCTGCGCGCCCAGTAGCGCTGTTGGGCCCGCGTCCCCGAGACGAACTCGTCGTAGGTCATCGGGGAGCGGGGCGGGCTGCCCGGTCCGCGGTAGTCCGGGATACCGGAATCGGTGCTCAGCCCCGCCCCGGTGAGGGCGACGACACGGCGACCGGTCAGCAGCGCGGCGGCCTGCTCGGCGTCGGCCAGCGGGGCGCTGACCGCCGCCCCGACCCGAGGGGTCGGGGCGATCATCTTCGGCTCCGTGATGGCGGAGATCACACCGGCGGTCACCCCACGACGGTACCGGTCGATCGGTGCGTCCCAACGGCGTCCTCGCTGCCCGTCACAGCGGCCTCCCTGACGAGCGTCAGCCCTCCTCCGGAACGTGCTCGTCGGTGTCCGGAGCCTTGACGCCGCCGTCCGGTGCCCTGCGGTGCTGGCCCAGCGCCAGCAGCGGGAACAACAGCACAGAGAGCATCCCGGCGCCGACCAGCGCGGCGGCGGTGCCGGCGGACAGATCTCCCGAGCTGACGCCGATCTCGGTGACCGCGACGACGATCGGCAGCGCGGTCGCGCCGAACAGCACGATCGCGCGGCGGTCGGCGCCGGCGGAACCCGGTGGAGCGGTGAGTGTCGAGGGTAGGCCGCGGACGATCAGGAACAGCACCAGGAACAGCGGCACCATGGCCAGGGTGGTGGGGTTGCCGAGCAGCGCGTCGAGGTCGAAGGTGACGCCGGTGTTGATGAAGAAAACCGGTACCAGAAAGCCGAAACCGACTGCCTCCTGCTTCGATTCGACGGCCTGCGCATCAGCGGGTTTCGCGTCGGCCAGCAGCAGCTTGGTCAGCACCCCGGCAGCGAACGCGCCGAGCAGCATGTCCAGGTCGAGGACCAGACTGAGGCCGACCAGTGCGGTGATCATCAGGATGGCCAGCCGGACCGCGAACTGCCCACTGGTGTGCAGCGTCGCCGTGATCAACGCGTGCATCCGCGGGTGGGTGCCCTTTCCGGCCAAGTAGATAGCGATCCCGGTGACGAGTACGAAGCCGAGCAACACGATCGAGGCGACTCCGGGTCGACGGCCGGACAGGAACAGCGAGATGGCGATGAGCGGGCCGAACTCGCCGACGGCGCCGACTGCGATGATCGCGGTGCCGAACGGGGTACGCATCTCGCCGGCGTCCCGCAGCACCGGCATCAGCGTGCCGAGCGCGGTGCTGGTCAACGCGACGCCGATGAACACCCCCGCCGCGGCGGACGGCGCCAGCAGCACGCCGAACCCCACGCCGACGGCCAGGGAGATGAACCAGCCCTGCACCGACCGCTTGATCGGTCGCCCGCGGATCCGTCCGAAATCGATCTCGTTGCCGGCCAGGAAGAACAGCATCGCCAGCCCGAACTGCGCGAGCATCGAGACGAACTCCGTTTCCTGCACCCAGCCGAGCACCGAGGGCCCGACCAGCAAGCCGAGCACGATCTCGAAGACCACGATCGGGATCTTCACCACTGGCGCCAACACGGACCCGAGCAACGGGGCGAGCGCGGCCA
>DASQFG010000601.1:0-1838 GCA_035633315.1 Nakamurella sp.
CGAACCGATGTAGATCCAGGACCCGGCCGTCATCTGCCCGTACATGGTCAGGCCGAGCGCCTCCAGCCGGCGGAATTCCGGCCAGTTCGCCCAGTCCCCCACCAGGTTCGAGTTGGCGATCAGCACCCGCGGCGCCCATTCGTGGGTGCGCAGCACCCCCACCGGCCGGCCGGACTGCACCAGCAGCGTCTGGTCTTGCTCCAGGTCGGTCAGCGAACGGCAGATGGCGTCGAAGCTGCGCCAGTCGCGGGCCGCCTTGCCGGTGCCGCCGTAGACCACGAGGTTGTCGGGGTCCTCGGCCACGTCCGGATCCAGGTTGTTGCACAGCATGCGCAGCGGCGCCTCGGTCGCCCAACTCTTCGCGGTCAGCGACGTTCCCGTCGCGGCTCGCACGGGGCGGGGGCCGGCCGACTGGTCGGTCGCGGGGCTCGTCATCGGTTCTCCTTGGCGGTAAATGTATCTGGCGCGGTGGCGGGTGGTTCTTCGGGATTCGGTCGTTCGGTCGAGGGCAATTGATCATCGGCGGCAGCGGTGATGGCGCCGGTTGCGAGAAGGTCGACCACTGCGTCGATCTCGGCGGCAACGTGCCGGTCCGGCCCCGGCCCGGCCACCCTGGTGCGGACCACGTCCCGAACCGCGGCGGTGACCGGTGCCGGGGCGAGCGGAGACCGCAGATCCAGAGCCCTTGCCGCGGTGAGGATTTCGATGGCCAGCACCCGGCGCAGACCGTCCACGGCGCGGCGGAGCTTGCGGGCGGCGTGCCAGCCCATCGAGACGTGATCCTCCTGCATCGCCGAGGACGGGATGGAGTCGACCGACGCCGGGACCGCCAGGCGCTTGAGTTCGGACACGATCCCGGCCTGGGTGTACTGCGCGATCATCAGCCCGGAGTCGACCCCCACCTCGTGCGCCAGAAAGGGCGGCAGGCCGTGCGAACGGGACTTGTCCAGCATCCGGTCGGTGCGCCGCTCGGCGATGCCGGCGACGTCGGCCACCGAGATGGCCAGGAAATCCAGCACGGCGGCGATCGGCGCGCCGTGGAAATTGCCGTTGGATTCCACCCGTCCGTCGACCAGGACGACGGGATTGTCGATGGCACTGGCCAACTCTCGGCCCGCGATCATCGTCGCGTGGGCGGCGGTGTCGCGGGCGGTGCCGTTCACCGCCGGCGAGCAGCGCAGCGAATAGGCGTCCTGGACGCGGGTATCGCCGGGGCCGGCGTGCGACGCGACGATCGCGGAACCTGCCAGCGCGGCGAACATCCGGGCCGCACTGATCGCCTGCCCGGTCTGCGGGCGCAGCGCCTGCAGTTCCGGAGCGAACACCCGGTCGGTACCCAGCAGGGCCTCCACCGACATGGCGGCCGCGAGATCCGCGGCGTCCAGCAGGGCGGCCAGGTCGGCCAGCGCGAGAATCAGCATCCCGAGCATGCCGTCGGTGCCGTTGATCAGCGCGAGGCCTTCCTTCTCGGCGAGCACCACCGGGGTCAGCCCGGATTCGGCGAGCGCGTCCGCGGCCGGGCGCCGCCGGCCGCGGGAGTCGATCACCTCGCCTTCACCGATGAGTGCCAGCGAAACGGTGGCCAACGGCGCGAGATCGCCGGAGCAGCCCAGCGAGCCGTATTCCGGAACGATCGGGGTGATGCCCGCGCTGAGCAGCGCGGCGTAGGCCTCCGCCGTGGCCGGCCGGATGCCGGTCCGTCCGGTGGCCAGCGTGGACAGCCGCAGCAGCATCATCGCCCGGACCACCTCGGACTCCACCGGCGTGCCGGTCCCGGCGGCGTGCGATCGGATCAGCGAGGCCTGCAGCGCGGCGCGGCGCGAGGGGGCGATCGAGGT
>DASQFG010000602.1:0-4731 GCA_035633315.1 Nakamurella sp.
CTACAGGGCCTGGTTCAGCACGGTGGCGGCTTGGGCGCTGAGGCGGGTGCTGACGTGGGCGTAGACGTCTTCGGTCACTCGGGTGGAGGAGTGCCCGAGGAGGTCGGCTACCACGCGCATGGGCACGCCCTCCTCGAGCAGGATCGTGGCCGCGCAGTGGCGCAGGCTGTGTGGGGTGGCCCCGGGGCAGATCGGCGGTAGCCCGCGCCGGGGGTGGCCGTCGGCCAGGCGGTTGAACCGGGCCCGGGCGTTGTGGACCTCCCAGTGGGTGCCGACGTCGCTGGCCAGGATCCAGCCCTCGTCGGCCCAGCGGGGTGCGGCCAGCTGGTGGGCGGCTTGCGCCCGCCGCCACGCGCGCAGGTGCCGGGCCAGCTTCGCCGGGACCGGAACCGCCCGGGGTCGGCGGGTCTTGGTGGCCCGGATCTGCAACCGTCCCTCCCCGGTCTGAGGCCAGTCCAACCACCGCAGGGACAGGGCCTCCCCGATCCGCATCCCTTCTCTGGGGGTCAGTTACCTGTTGCATGACGTTGCGTGACCTGTCGTGCGGGGGGAGTTCTGCGGCGTTTCTCCGGGGGTGTGGTGCTCGTGGCTGGTAGTTGTTCACTAGCCCATCACGAATTCAGGAGGACCCCAGATGCGGGCATTCCCAGTGAGGTTGCCGTCCGGTGCAAGGTATTGGACGGTGTTGGATGAGGACCTGCTCGTCGTGGCGGTCGCGGACGGGTTTCTGCGGCAGGTGCGCTTCGGCCGCGACGGCGCGGAGTCGACGACGAAGAGCTATGCGCACTCGATCGCGTTGTTCCTTCGCTGGTGCACCCGCACGGGCCGTACCTGGCAGGCCGGTGCGGAACAGCTGGGGCTGTTCATGACGTGGCTGACCTATGCCGGGCCGTCGGCTTCGGGCGTCGAGGCTGGCTCGCCGGTGGTGCTGGCCGGTCCGGGCGGTGTCTCGGCCCGCGGGCCCCGGCGGGTCAACGGGGTGCTGACGGCGGTGCGCGCGATGGTGGTCCATGCGGTCGCCGAGGGCGACGCGGATGGGCATCTGGTGTCGTTGCTGTACGAGGTGGCCGATGACCGGGACCTGCCCGAGGCTGCCCGCGACAGCGACGGGCGGATGGCGTGGCGGATGCGGACCCGGCATCGGGTGCACGAGCCCGAGCGGCCGGTCGATCGGGCCAGTGACGCCGACATCGTCGCGCTGCTGCACGCGTGTCGTTCGGCGCGGGACCGGCTGATCGTGCTGCTGATGGCCCGTGCCGGGCTGCGCCGCGGCGAGCTGTGCGGACTGCGCCGGTCCGACGTGCACCTGCTCGCCGACTCCCGGGCGCTGGGCTGTCAGGTCGCGCGCACGCATCTGCATGTGCTGCGCCGCGAGGACAACCCGAACGGGGCGTGGGCGAAGTCGCGGCGGCAGCGCAGCGTGCCGCTCGACTTCCTAACCGTGCAGGCCCTCGACACCTACGCCCTGGAGCGGGCCAGGGTGCCGCGGGCCGCTGATGGTGACTTCGTGCTGGTCAACCTGTTCCGCGAGCCGCTCGGCGCGCCTATGCGCCCGGACGCGATCGGCGAGCTGCTCGCGGCCGCGTCTCGGCGAGCCGGTCTGCCGGCGCCGGTGCGTCCGCACCAGCTGCGGCACGCGTTCGGTAGTAACGCCGCCGATGCCGGCTGCGGCATCGACGTGATCGCCGACCTGCTCGGACACACCTCGGTGTCTTCCTCGCAGGTGTATCTGCATCCAGACCCCGGCCGGTTGCGAGCCGCGGTGGACCTGGTGCCCAGCCCGCTCGAGCAGCCGGGGTTGAGCCAATGAGCGGCGCGCGGCCTGCATTGGCGTTCTCGGTCCTGGCGGACGCCGGCGAGTTCCCGCATGTGCTGGGCGGGATGGTTCTCGATGGCGCGGCCGGACGGCTGGCCGGCATGCTGGACCGGGGATTCTTGGACGAGGCCGGCTGGGATCCGCGGATGCGGGTACTGCGGCTGCCCGCGCAGCATCAGCTGCTGGGCCGGCGGGTGTGCCGAGCCGACGGGTGTGAACGCACCGCCCGCGATGGGCTGCCCGCGGTGTGTCTTCGCTGCTTCACCAGGCTGAGCGGACTGGGGATGAGTACGGCCGAGATCGCCGCCGCCTCGGCGTTGCCGGCGA
The DNA here is from genome assembly GCA_035633315.1 of Nakamurella sp. GTDB lineage: Bacteria > Actinomycetota > Actinomycetes > Mycobacteriales > Nakamurellaceae > Nakamurella. The sequence continues at coordinate 2,144 of DASQFG010000602.1, forward strand.
CGCACCCACGCGCGGATCACTGCGCGGTGACCGGATGCCAGTGCGTCCCGACGGTGCGCCAAGCGGTGTTGTGCGAGCCGCACGCCAGGACGTTCCGGGCCAGAGAGCCACGAAGGTCGCTGGAGCTGTTCCTCGCCGATCCGCGGGTGCGGCCGCTGCCGGCGATGGCGGCCTGCCAAGTGGCGGCCTGCACCCGTCCGGCCGACTGCGCATCCGGGTACTGCAATACCCACTATCAACGCTGGCGGACGGCGCAGCGGGCCACTGCCGGGTTGGACCAGAACTGGTGGCAGGGCAGGGAATCGGGCGTGGCCGAGTCCGGCCAGGTCAATCTACGCGCGATGCCCGCGCTGGTAGTCATCGAGGTCCTCTTCGGTGTCCAACAGCGCGTCCGCGGCGGCGCGAAGATCACCGATGTGGACTTGCGTGTGCTGTGTGACGCGCTACGCCGCCAGCAGGTCACCTCGATCGCGGCCGGCGAGGTCGAACCCGTTCTGACCAGACCGGTCCGCTCCTTGCTCAACGCGCTGACGTGCCATGTTCGTCGGGCGCTGGCCGACCCCGAGCGCGAGCAGGCCAAAGACGTCTGGGACCTGGGGATCTTCGGCCACCGCGGGCGGCTCTCGTTCACCGGCATCAGCCAGCCGTGGCTGGCCCAGGCCGCCAAGCGGTGGGCGGGCGAGCAGCTGCCCCGCCACCGCGGCCGCGGCGCCGCCCGGGTCCGGGGCAAGATCAATGGGTTGGGGCTGCTGTCGGAGTATCTGACGTGCCGGCCCGATCGCGGACTCATCACGACAGCACTGGGCCGCGGTGATGTCGAGGGCTTCCTGCACCGGCTGGCCTACCTGGAATCGACGGGCCGGATCAGCCGTTACCGCCGCAACAGCATCTGCCGTGACGTGCGCGAGGCCTTGGCCGGGATCCGCGCCCTGGGCCTGACCCGGGCCGGCGGGCCCGCCGCGGGGCTGGCCGGAGACTTCGCGCTCGGGCGCGGCGACATCCCGGCCGACGCGCAACGCGGCGAGCCCGGTCGGGACCTGCCGCCGGAGATCATGGCCACGCTGTGCGCCAATCTCGACACCCTCGAACCGCCCGAGGTCCGCGTCGCCGCCCAGCTCGGTATCGACACCGGCCGGCGGCCCGAAGAGATCCTCACCCTGCCGCTGGACTGCCTGACCCGTGACGCCGACGGCGGGCCCGTGCTGGTCTATGACAACGCCAAGGCCGACCGACTCGCCCGCCGCCTGCCGATCACCGAGGCCACCGCCGCGGTGGTCACCACCCAGCAGGCCCGGGTCCGGCAACGCTTCCCCGACACCCCGGCCGATCAGCTGAAGCTGCTGCCCTCACCACGGCGAAACCCCGACGGGCATAGACCAATCTCCATCGACATGCTCGACAACCGGCACCGGGCGTGGGCCGACGGGCTGCCCGCACTACACACCAGCGACGGTGCCCGGTTCGACAAGGCCAAGATCGTCCCGTACGCCTACCGGCATACCTACGCCCAACGTCACGCTGATGCCGGCGTGGGTATCGACGTCCTCGCCGAGCTGCTCGACCACCGGAACCTGAACGTCACCCGCGGCTACTACCGGGTCGGCGAGGACCGCCGCCGAGCCGCCGTGGACACGGTGACCGCGCTGAGCTTCGACCGGCACGGCAACCGGGTCTGGCGCGAGGCCGCCGCCTTGCTGGACTCCGAGCACGCCCGCTACGGCGTCAGCGAGGTCGCCGTCCCGTACGGGCGCTGCACCGAACCGTCGAACGTGGCCGCCGGCGGCGACGCCTGCCCGGTCCGGTTCCGGTGCGCCGGCTGCGACCACTTCCGCACCGACGTGTCCTACCTGCCGGACCTGAGCGCCTACCTCGATGACCTGCTCCGCACCCGTGAACGCCTCGCCGCGGCCATCGACGGCGTCGATGAGTGGGCCCGCGCCGACGCCACCCCCAGCCAGGCCGAGATCACCCGGATCCGGCACCTGATCGGGCGCATCAACGGCGACCTCACCCAGGCCAGCGACGCCGACCGCGCCGCCATCGGTGAGGCCGTCACCGTGCTGCGCCGCCACCGCGCCGTCTCCCTCGGCATGCCGAGCATCCGCGCCATCCCACCCGACACCCGACCGGAGGCCACCACATGACCAGCACCGCCGACATCACTGACGACAACGAGCGCACCACCGCGATGAGGCAAGGCCGGCAAGCCGATTCGGCCCGCCGTCGCCAACGCGTCACCGCCGCCCTTGAGCGCGCCACCACCGAGGGCACCGAGGGCACCGAGATCAGCGCCTCAACCATCGCCCGCGCCGCCGGCGTGGACCGCAGCTTCCTCTACCGCCACCGCGACCTGCTCGCCCAGATCCACGCCGCCCAGGCCACCCCACCCGCGCACGCGCCAGGGCCGGCAGTCACCCGCGCCTCGCTGCACGCGGACCTGCTCGCCGCCGGCGAACGCGCCACCCGCCTGACCAGTCGTATCCGGCAGCTGGAGTCCCGCCTGTCCGAAACACTCGGCGAGCAGGCCTGGCACGAGTCCGGCCTCGCCGCCCCCGCGGACATCGACGCCCTCAGCCAGAAGATCACCC
>DASQFG010000603.1:0-2622 GCA_035633315.1 Nakamurella sp.
CTGCTGGAAAGCACGGTGCTCGGGCGGCTCTGGTCACGACTGCTCGAGGTCGAGTTCGTGGACCGCTCGGTTGCGTTGGCCGCCAAGGCGTTCGTCTCGCTGTTCCCCCTGCTGATCCTGATTGCCGCGTTGACCCCGAGCAGTGTGCGCCAACAGATCGTGGAGATCCTGGCCGATCGGCTGGGTCTGAGCGGGACGTCGTTCGATGCTGTTCGGCAGTCATTTGCCACGCCGGATGCCACCAAGGCAGCGACCGGGATCATCGGCGCCGCCTTGACCGTGGCTTTCGCGGTGTCGTTCACCACCGCCCTGCAACGGCTCTACCTGCGGGCCTGGCGGCGCCCACCAGGTGGTGGCCTGAAGAACAAGGGGCGCGGCGCGATCTGGGTCGGCGGGCTGTCCGCGCTGCTGATCATCCTGTCCTCGGTGCGGACCGTGGTGCACGGGCCGACGGGCCCCGTGCTGACCTGGACCCTCGGGGTGATCGGCACTTCCCTGCTGTGGTGGTGGACGGCCAGGCTGATGGTGCGCGGCGAGATCCGCTGGCGGGCGCTGCTACCGACCGCTGTGCTCACCGGAATCGGCTCGTCGTTCTACACCATCGCCGGTTCCATCTGGATGCCCGCGCACGTCGCGAACCAGTACGAGCAGTTCGGCACGTTCGGCATCGCGCTGGCCTTCGTCACCTGGCTGACCGGACTGGCCTTCGTGCTCGTCTTCGCGGCGGTCCTCGGCCCGGCCCTGGCCGACGGCAACGACGCCCTCGGACGGTGGATGCGATCCGGTCAGCCCACAGCGGTCGAGCCCGGATCGCTGCCCGCGCTACCCGGCCCGAGCCGTCCGATGCGACTGTCCGACGCCTTCGGCCGTGGCGCGGGTGGTTCCGGGGTTACCTTGTCCAGCCCCAAGCAGGTCATCCCGACGGAAGTCAGCCCCGAGGAAGTCAGGCAGGACAACCAGCCGACCGAACCGTCGATGCCGGCCGACTCCCCTGCGGAAAGCACAGCCAAAGACCCCGGGTCCGCCGCAGATCGGCCGCACAGCTCTGACGCCCCGCGCGGCGAGGGCCGCTGACCACCGGCCGACGATCGCCCGGGACGCCGTGTGCGCCCCGGGCGGCCGACATCAGGCCAGTGCCTTGGCCTTCAGCTGCTCGTACTCCGCGCTGGTGATGGTGCCGTTGTCCAGCAGCGTCTTGGCCTCGGCAATGTGCTCGGCCGGTGAGGCACCGCCGCCGCTGCCGGCGACCTGCTTGATGTAGGCGTTCGTCTCGCTCTGCGCCTGCCGCACGGCGGCCACCTGGCGCTCACTCATCCCGCGCCCGCGTGCGATCAAGTACACCAGCGCGCCCAGGAACGGCATGAAGATCAGCACCAGAATCCAGACGCCCTTCCAGATCCCGGCCAGCTGGTGGTCGCGGAAGATGTCGCCCAGGATCTGGAAGAGCACCATCAGGTACGCGAAGAACACGAAGCACCAGATGACGATCCAGATAAAGCTCCAGAAGTTCTGCATGGCTGTTCCTTTGGTCCGATGGTGTACGCGCGGACAGGGCCGGCTTTTCGTCGGCCTCGCCTTTCCGCGGATGGCGGATGGGCAAAGCCTACGGCGGGATCAGACCGGCCCACATCACCCGGCCGGGGTGAGCCGGGCACTGATGAACCTGTGGTGAACATCGCGAAAACACCGCGGCGATCATGCCGCACAAGAGCACGGTCACCCTTGATGGGTGATGTGACGGTGCCTGCGGCGGCCCAGGCTTGGCACGGTGTCGGCCGTTCTCAGGAGGTGTCATGGTCAATCGCGAGCGCAGCAGTGTCGCGGTCGGTTTCATCAACTTCGCCGGCGTCGTTCTCATCGTCGCGGGCATCTTCCACGTGATCCAAGGAATTGTCGGACTGGCCGACAATGATTTCTACGTGGTGTCGCAGAAGTGGGTGTTCCAGTTCAATGTCACCACCTGGGGCTGGGTGCACATCCTGATCGGAATCATTGCGATTCTCGCCGGTGCCGGACTCTTCTCCGGGGCCGTGTGGGCCAGAACCGTGGCGGTGATCGTGGCGGGTATCAGCATCATCGCCAATTTCGTCTGGCTGCCCTACTACCCGGTGTGGGCCTTGCTCATCATCGTCGTCGATTTCTTCGTGATCTGGGCGCTGGTCCTGCACGGACGCGACGTCACCGAGGACTGAGTCCGGCCAACACCGGGGCGGTCTCCGAGGAGCGCAGCACGGCGACCAACGCCGCCATCGCCCACACTGCGATGCGGCGGCCGATTCGGTCGGACAACCGACCGAAGAATGGCTGATGCCGTCGTCGGAGTAACCCAGATTGTCCACCACCAGCCGGTCGGCCGATGCCACATGGGGTATGGGCGAGGTCTCGATCGACAGGATGACGACGTGCTCGTGCAGGATGTGGTTGTGCTCGGCGGTGACCCGCAGGGCCAGCGGAGTGGTCTCCTTGCCGCGGTTGAGGAATACCGCGGTGCCAGGTACCCGCAGCACCGGCGGGCGGCGTGCGTGCAGGTCGTCGATGAACGCCCGCAAGGAGCCCTCATCGTGCTGGCGTCGCGCAGTGACCAACGCCCGTCCGCGCTGCCAGGTGGTCAGCACGGTGAAC
>DASQFG010000604.1:0-2583 GCA_035633315.1 Nakamurella sp.
AAGGACAGCGATCGGATCTGTGCCTTGACGGCGGGGATGGCCGGGACGCTGACGGACAGTTCGTCGACGCCGAGGCCGACCAGCAGCGGGACGGCTTGGGGGTCGGAGGCTACGCCACCGCAGACCCCGACCCACTTCCCGGCGGCGTGGGCAGCGATGACCGCCTGCCCGATCAAGCCGAGGACCGCGGGGTTGAGCCCGTCCACCTGAGGGGCGAGCCTCGGGTGGCCTCGATCCATGGCCAGGGTGTACTGCGTCAGGTCGTTGGTGCCGACCGAGAAGAAGTCCACCTCGGCGGCGAACTGCGCGGCCATCACCGCGACAGATGGCACTTCGACCATGATCCCGACCGGGACGGGCTCGACGCCGAGCGCCACCCGCTCCTCCTCGAAAATCGCCTTGGCCAACCGGAAGTCCTCGATGGTGGCGATCATCGGGAACATCACGTTGATCTTGGCGCCCGCGTCGACCGACCGCAGGATCGCCCGCACCTGGGTGCGCAAGATTTCCGGACGATCCAGCCCGACGCGGATGCCCCGCATCCCGAGGAACGGGTTCTCCTCCTGCGCGATCGGCAGGTAGGGCAGCGGTTTGTCGCCGCCCACGTCCAGGGTGCGGATGACCAGCGGCTGGCCGGGCCGGAGCGCCCTGGCAATTTCGGTGTAGATGCTCGCCTGCTCGTCCTCGCTGGGTGCGCTCCTGCGCTCGAGGAAGGCGAACTCCGAGCGGAGCAGGCCGACGCCCTCGGCGCCCTTGTCCATCGCCGCCAGCGCGTCGTCCAGCCCGCCGATGTTGGCGACCACTTCCATGTGGTGCCCGTCCGTGGTGTCGGCGCGCTCGTCGGCGTGGGCGAGCTCGACGGCCCGGCGCTCCAGGTGCTTGGTCTGCCGCCGGCGGATCCGGTCGACCTGTTCCTCGGTGACGTTGATCCGCAGCGTGCCGTTGGCCCCGTCGAGAATGACCCTGGTGCCGTCGGCGATGTCCAGCACCCGCGGGTCGATCCCCGCCACCGCCGGGATGTCCAGCGCCCGCGCCAGGATGGCCACATGCGAGGAGGCGCCGCCGGCGGTGGTGCAGAAGCCGACCACCTTGGTCGGGTCCAGCGCGACCGTGTCCGACGGAGTCAGGTCCTCGGCGACAAGGATGGAGCCGGCCGGGATTTCGGCCTGTTCGCGGCGCTGGCCGGTGATTTCCTGCAGGACCCGCTGGCCGACGTCCCGCACATCGGTAGCGCGGCCGGCGAAGACTTCGTTCTTCAGCGCGGCCAAGCGGTCGGCGTAGTTCTGGTAGGCCTTGCGCCAGGCGTATTCGGCGGTCTTTCCCTTGTCGATGCCGCTCATCGCGAGGTCCATCAGATCCGGGTCGCGCAGGATCTCCCGATGGGCGGCGAAGATGGCCGCCTTGTCGGCGTCGGCTTCGTTGGTCAGCCGGTCCTGCAACGCCTCGAGCTGGACCGAGGACCGGTCGATGGCGTCGTTGAGCCGGCGACGTTCCCGGTGCCGGTCGTTGGAGTCCTCGGTGACCTCGAAGTCCTCGTGCCGGACCTGCACCACGGTGCCGACACCCAGCCCTGGTGAGGCGGCGACGCCGAGGATCACATTGGGGTCCTCCGACCGCCGGCGCGGCGCCGGTGCCACCGCAACGTGCGCCGCGGCCGGTGCCGCCGGTTCGACGCCTTCCTCGGCGATCGGCACGACGCCTTCCTCGCCGAGGCCGGCGGTGATCTGCGTGGTCAGGTCGGCGATCGCTTCGTCGGCGTCCGTGCCGAAGGCGACGAGCTGCACTTTGTCGCCGTACCTGACCTCCATGCCCATGATCGCCATCACGCTCTTGGCATTGGCCTGGTCCTCGCCACGCTTCAGCGTGATGTCGCTCTGGTACTGAGCGGCGAGGTTCGAAAGCACGGCCGCCGGGCGGGCGTGCAGGCCGACCGGGTTGGGCACCAGGATGGCGTGCGACGTCACCTTCTTGCCGACCGGTTTGGCCGCGCCGTCGGGCGCCGCGACCGGGGCGGCCAGGGTGGCCACCGCCACCACATCCCGGCCCGCGGTGACGAAGCCCGTACGGGGCGCGAAGTCCGACAGCAGGTCCGAGTTGGCGATCACCATCTGGGTGAGCAGGCTCTTCGCGTTCGTTGCGACCGCATCGAGGTTGAACGTGATGAGTTCGTCACCGGCGTTCACCAGCGCACCGACCTTCACCTTGACGGTGAAGCCTTCGCCTTTCATGTGCACGGTGTCCAACCCGATGTGGGTGAGAACTTCCAGGCCCTCCGCGGACCGGATCGTCAGGGCGTGCGCCGCGGGATGGATGTGGATGACCTCGCCGTCGCAGGGGGCGACCAGCGTGTTGCTCAATGGGTCGATGGAAACCCCCTCACCGACCATCTTCTGTGCGAAGACCGGGTCGGGGACCTGCTCGATCGGCACAAGCACCCCAGTGATCGGCGCGACCAGGGAAACGCGGGTGACCGGAGGAGCTGACATTTCCGTGGACATGGCCCTGTCCTCTCGCTCGCACCGCCGTTGTCGGCGGGGACTTTGGAACCATAGCGAGATGTGTCTGTGCGCGCCCGTTTTGCGA
>DASQFG010000605.1:0-1832 GCA_035633315.1 Nakamurella sp.
GGTTCGTCCGGGGACGGTGCTGCCGATCGGTGCCCGCACGGACGGCCCCGAGTACGACTACGCCGGTGACGTGACCTTGCACCTGTTCGAGCCGCGGGAACTTCTCGACCACACCGTGCGGATTCCGGCGCCGGGCGGAGGGATCGGGGCGACGTTCGACGTGGTACGGGAAGGCGACACGATCACCGTGACGCGCACCGACGGCGCCGCCGGGTCGTGGTCCGTCGTGCTGACGGCCGGGGTCCAGGTCACGTCGGTGGCTGGCGCGGACCCCGTCGACGAGCCCGCCGGAACCGGTCCCAGGCTGCGGGGCGAGGCGCAGACCGTCACGATTACCCTTGCCTTCCCAACCGCCTTTCCGTCCCCGGCCCAGGAGGATTCGCACCCATGACCAGCCCGACCCGAACCTTTCCGGACGGATTTCTCTGGGGCTCGGCGACTGCCTCCTACCAGATCGAGGGTGCGTACGACGAGGACGGCCGCACGTTCTCCATCTGGGACACCTACTCCCGCACACCGGGCAGGGTGCTGAACGGGGACACCGGCGACGTCGCGGACGACCACTATCACCGCTGGGCCCAGGACGTCGGACTGATCAAGACCCTCGGCCTGCAGGCCTACCGGTTCTCGCTGGCCTGGCCGCGCATCCAGCCGGGAGGGTCCGGTGCCTTCAACCCGAAGGGCATCGAGTTCTATTCGCGGCTGGTCGACGCCCTGCTGGAATCCGGCGTGCAGCCGGTCGCCACGCTCTATCACTGGGACCTTCCGCAGGAGCTCGAGGACGCCGGCGGCTGGGTGAATCGGGACACCGCGCTGCGGTTCGCGGACTACGCCGCGCACGTCGCCAGCAAGCTCGGTGACCGGATCTCGGTCTGGACCACGCTGAACGAGCCGTGGTGCTCGGCCTTCCTCGGGTACGCCTCCGGCGTGCATGCCCCGAGTCGCTCCGAACCCGAAGGCGCGCTGGCGGCGGCGCACCACCTCAACCTGGGCCACGGCCTGGCGGGACGGGCGGTCCGATCCGTGCTGGGCGAGCAGACCCAGGTGTCGGTGACCTTGAACCTGCACGTGATCCGGCCCGACAACCCCGAGTCGGCGGCCGACCGGGACGCCATCCGTCAGCTCGACGCCGTCGGCAACCGGGTGTTCCTTGGTCCGATGCTGGACGGCGCCTACCCCAAGGACCTGTTGGAGGACACCGCGTCGGTGACCGACTGGTCGTTCGTCAAGGACGGCGACGAGGCGACCATCGCGGTGCCGCTGAGCGTGCTGGGTATCAACTACTACTCGACCTCGCGCGCTCGCCGGCATCTCGGTGACGGGCCGCGGGAGAACGCCGACGGCCACCAGGCGTCCGACGTCAGCCCGTGGGTCGGTGCCGACGACATCGATTTCCTCGCGCAGCCGGGCCCTTACACCTCGATGGGCTGGAACATCGACCCGTCGGGCATGACGGAGCTGCTCACCGACATCGGCACGCGGTATCCGGACCTGCCGCTGATGGTCACCGAGAACGGTGCGGCGTTCTACGACGAGGTCTCGGCCGACGGCCGGATCCACGACGACACTCGGGTGTCGTATCTGCACCGGCACATCGATGCGGTCGGCAAGGCCATCGACGCGGGGGTGGACGTCCGCGGGTACTTCCTGTGGTCGTTGCTCGACAACTTCGAATGGTCGTGGGGCTACGACCGACGGTTCGGCATCATCCGGGTGGATTTCGACACCCTCGAGCGGACGCTGAAGGACTCGGCGCACTGGTACGCCGAGCTGATCCGCACCAACTCGCTGCCGCCGGTGGACCGGATCCCGGTCTCGCCCGCCGTCGGATC
>DASQFG010000606.1:0-5051 GCA_035633315.1 Nakamurella sp.
CGGAGCACCGGACGGGGGTTCCTCGTCCGGATGGAGGACCTGGACCGCGTCGCGCCCGGCGCCGACCGGACCCAGCTGGCCGACCTGGCGGCCATCGGGCTCGACTGGGACGGCCCCGTGCTCTACCAGTCGCGGCGCACCGATCTGTACGCGTCCGCCATCGACAGGCTGACCGTCGCCGGCCTGACGTACGAGTGCTTCTGTACCCGCAGGGAGATCCGGGAAGCGGCATCGGCGCCGCATCCCGAACCGGCGTCCGGGTTCGACGGCTCCTATCCCGGGACCTGTCGGAACCTGTCCGACGCCGAGATCGCGGCCCGTCGCGCTGTCGGACGGCCCAGCGCGCTCCGGCTGCGGGCTCAGCTGGACACCTGGACGATCGATGACGACGTCGCCGGCACCGTCACCGCCGCGGTCGACGATGTGGTGTTGCGGCGTAACGACGGGGTAGCCGCGTACAACCTCGCGGTGGTGGTGGACGACGCGGCCCAGGGCATCGACCAGGTGGTCCGTGGCGACGACCTGCTGAGTTCCGCCCCGCGGCAGGCCTATCTCGGTGCGCTGCTGGACCTTCCCGCGGTGCGCTACGCACATGTTCCGCTGGCTCTCAACCCCGCCGGGCAGCGGCTGGCCAAACGGGACGGCGCGGTCACCCTGGCCGACCTGGCCGTCCGGGGACGCAGCGCCGGACATGTACTCAGCGACCTGGCCGCGTCCCTGGAACTCGGCACGTCCGGCGAATCCGTCACGCCCGGGGCATTGCGTGGCCGCTTCGATCCCCGCCGGCTGCCGCGCACGCCGTGGATCGTCGAACCGGCCGACCTCTGAATACCAGCCAATTCCACGCCATCCCGACGCCGGAAGACAGATCGGGCTGCCGCGCGAGATCAGCGCCGGGACGGCACCCGGAGCCCGGTCACCACCAGGATCACCCCGATCACCGCGACGATCGGGCCGATCACCGCCCACAGCGTCGTACCCGACATCGCCGAACCGCCGAACACGCCAAGACCCTGCAGCCCCCAGACCCCGCCGATCAGGATGAGGAGAACGCCGAGCCCGATCCATACCGGTTTCTTCACGGTCTCTCCCGTCTGTGCTGTCCCACCGGGGTGCGCTGCGTCAAGCTGTCCTGATCAACGGGAGACGATCCGCTGCAATTCCTCCAGCAACCGCACCTCCTCGTCGATGTCCTTGGCCGCCGCGTTGGAGAACAGCACCTGGTCGACACCCGCACCGTCGAGTCGGGCGAGGTCGTCGGCGATCTGCCGGGGCGATCCGCCGAGGAAGGGCCGCCCCTCGCCGATCGGATCGACGGTGACCGGGACGTTGGCCCTGGCGACCACGGTGAGATCGGACGGGTCGCGACCCTGCTCGCGGGCCGCGTCGTGAAAGGCGGAGATCAACCCGCGCAACACCACCTCGGAGAGGACGATCGGGTTGATGCCGTCAGCGGTCCGCGCGGCCCGCGCCACTCCGGCCGGGGTCATCGACCCGAGCAGCACCGGGATGTGCGACTGGACCGGCTTGGGCCCGACCTCAGAGGGTGCGATCCGGTAGAAGCGGCCCTGGTAGCTGACCGGGTCGGGCCCCCAGCAGGCGCGCATCGCCTCGATGACCTCGTCCAGCCCGGCGCCGCGGCGCTTCATCGGCACGTTGGCCGTCTCGAACTCCTGCGGCATCCAACCCTGTCCCAAGCCCGCGATGACCCGACCGTTGCTGAACTGGTCCAGCGTCGCGAACCGGCGGGCCAGCATCACCGGCGGATGGAACAGCGCGTCGATCACGCTGGTGCCCAGCTTGATCCGCTCGGTGAGCGCGGCGACGTAGCTGAGCGTCTCCAGCGGTTCGAACGTCACCCGGTAGGCCTTGGGAAGCGGCCGCGGCGGCCCACCGGGCTGAGGCAGGTCACCCACCGGCCGGAGCAGCCTCTCATAGGTCCACAGTGCGGCGTACCCGAACTCCTCGGCCGCCTGGGCGATCCGGATGATGTGCGCGGGTGAGGCGAAGGGCGCCGACGTGGGTAGCGCCACACCGAGTTCCATGACTCATCCTGACACGGGTCGCCGACACCGGGACGACCTGTGCTCGGGTGCTGGTTGGATAACCCTGGTGACCGACCCTCGCATCGACCCGCGCCCGGCGCACCACCGGTCGGGCAACTACGACATCATCGTGGCGCTGTTCTGCGGGCTGCTGTTGATCTCCAATATCGGCGCGACAAAGCTGATCCAGTTCGGCCCGATCATCACCGACGGCGGCGCCTTCCTGTTCCCGCTCACCTACATCTTCGGTGACGTCATCAGCGAGGTGTACGGGTTCGCAAGGGCCCGCCGGGCGATCCTGCTGGGCTTCGGACTTTCCATCCTTGCGTCGCTGACGTTCTACGTCGTGCAGATCGCGCCGGCCGCGAACGCGTACGAGAACCAGGCCGCGTTCGAGGCCGTCCTCGGTTTCGTGCCGCGCATCGTGCTGGCCAGCCTGTGCGGATTCCTGGCCGGTCAATTGTTGAATGCCTATGTGCTGGTCCGGATCAAGCACAAGACCAAGGAACGGCATTTGTGGGCCCGGTTGATCGGTTCGACCCTGGTCGGCGAGCTGGCCGATACCGTGGTGTTCTGCACCATCGCCTTCTACGGCATCATCATCGGCGGCGATTTCCTGAATTACGTGATCACCGGCTACGTGTACAAGGTCCTGGTCGAGGTGGTCATGCTCCCGGTCACCTATCCGGTCATCGCCCTGGTGAAGCGGCACGAACCCGATTACGTCCCTGACGGTTTCGTCGCGGAGGCACCGCGGTAGTAGCCGCCGTAGTAGGAACCGAGGAAATCCGATCGGAAATCCGTGAATGTCCCGTCGGTGATGCTCTGCCGGATCCGGTCGACGAGCCGTACCACGAACCGCTCGTTGTGAATGGTGGACAACGTCGCCGAGAGCATCTCCTTGGCCTTGAACAGGTGGTGCAAATACGCCCGCGTGTAATGCCCGCAGGTGTAGCAATCGCAGTCGTCGTCGGGCGGGGAGAAATCCCGGCGGAATCGCGCATTGGTGACGTTCATCCGTCCGGTGGCCGAATACAGCTGGCCGTTGCGGGCGACCCGGGACGGCGAGACGCAATCGAAGGTATCGGTGCCGTTCTCGATGGCGGTGAACATGTCATCGGGTTCGCTGATGCCCAGCAGGTGGCGCGGCCGGTCCTCGGGCAGTTCCTCACAGACCCACCGGACGATGGTGCCCAGATTGTGCTTCTCCAACGCCCCGCCGATGCCGTACCCGTCGAAACCCAACGGCACCAGGTCCCGGGCGGCCTGCCGGCGCAGGTCCTCGTACTGCGCGCCCTGCACGACCGCGAACAGCGCCTGGTACGGCCGGCCGGCCCGCTCGACGGTGAGCCGGCGGTGCTCGGCGACGCAGCGCACCGCCCACGCCCGCGTGCGCGTCACGGACTGCTCCTGGTACTGGCGGGTGTTCATCAACGTGGTGCATTCGTCGAAGGCGAAGATGATGTCCGCACCGAGCTGGTGCTGGATGCCCATCGACACCTCGGGGCTGAACCGGTGCAACGAGCCGTCCAGGTGCGACTTGAACGTCACTCCGTCGTCGTCGACCTTGGCCAGCCGGGTCTTGCCCTCGGCGATGACGTGATCGGACTGCAGGCCGGTGACATCCATCGCCAGCATCTTCTTGAACCCGGCGCCGAGCGAGAGCACCTGAAAGCCACCGGAATCGGTGAACGTCGGTCCCGGCCAGTTCATGAACGACCCGAGACCGCCCGCCGCTTCGACAATGTCGGCGCCGGGCTGCAGGTACAGGTGGTAGGCGTTGGCCAGCACGGCTTGCGCACCCAGCGCCGCCATCGATTCGGGCAGCACCGACTTGACGGTGGCCTTCGTGCCCACCGCGATGAACGCGGGCGTCCGGATGACGCCGTGCGGGGTGGTGATCAGCCCGGTGCGGCCGAGAGCACCGGGCAGGCGGGCCTCGACCTCGAAGCCGAACCCGGTTGGCTCCGGTTCGTGCGTGGATTCCGGTGGCGTCACCCCCGCATCCAAGCAGCCCACGGGCGTTGCACCCGCCGCTGCCCTGGGCAGCGTCCTGCTGCGGCGTTCCGGCCGGTGCGGGCATCGGGCCAGGCGTCAGGCGACGAAACCGGTGAACCGGGCGATCTCGGTGTCCCGGTGCACGATCGCCACCTCGGTGGGTCCGAGCAGGCTCTGGAACACCTTCGCTCGCACCTCCGAGCCGTCCGGAAATTCGGCCCGAAGGGTGAAGTCCCCGGCGGCGGCTGCCTTGTCCGCCGGTGCTATCGGCGGTGGCCCGCGACGCGTTGGAGGTACTGACCGGGACCACGGCCGGCCGGCTCCGCGAGTGCGAGGCCGACGACTGCGGGCTGCTGTTCCTGGACACCTCCCGCCCAGGCAGCCGCCGTTGGTGCTCGATGGAGCGCTGCGGTAACCGTCACAAGGTCCGCGAACTGCGCAGCCGGCGCGCGACCGTCCACTCCGGATTCACCGGTTCCGGGTCCTGATCGGCCGGACCGCTTTCCAAAGCCCATGATGATCGGCCGACGATAGTGCTTGCATTCGGTACCTGGGTACAGGTTTATCGTTCAGCAAGGACAAACCCTTCCCTCCCGCATCCGGATTGGGGCGCTCCCGCGGAGTGCACCCTGCCCACCGCGGATCGGCCGGTGCGGGTGGCCGAATTCGACGACCTTTTCGTCACCGAGGTGCGCTCGGTGACCCGAGAGTCCAACGTGCGCGCCACCTTCGAACTCCCCGCCGAACCCACGGTCGCCGCCACCGCAGCGAATCTGACCGCTCGGGAATCGCAGTGCTGCACGTTCTGGACGTTCACGTTCACGCTGACGATGACCGGAGGCCGGGTGACCTTGGACGTGAGCGTGCCGGCGGGCCACCCTGCCGTGCTCGACGCGCTGGTCGATCGTGCGCAGGCGGCCGTCAGCGGGGCGACCGGGTGACCAGCGGCCTGCGCGCCGGGCAGCTCGCCTCCGCCGCCGGCGTCAATCTGCAGACGCTGCGGTATTA
>DASQFG010000607.1:0-1790 GCA_035633315.1 Nakamurella sp.
GTGTACCTCGTGCCCGGGCGCGATGGCAAGGAGGCCGCGGTAGGCATCGACGGGGCTGGAGCCGTGGTTGACGACGGCGTCGACCTCACGGGCGATCGGCATCGTGACGCCCGCCCCGGCGGCGAGCTTCATCACCACCGACGCCGTCTTGACGCCCTCGGCGACCTGCTTCATCCCGGCCAGCACCTGCGCGACCGGCACGCCGCGGCCCAGTTCCTCCCCGACGTGCCGGTTGCGGCTGTGCGGGCTGGTGCAGGTCACCACCAGGTCACCCATCCCGGCCAAGCCGGCGAAGGTGTCCCGATCGCCACCCAGCTTCTCGCCGAGCCTGCTCATCTCCCGCAGCGACCGGGTGATCACCATGGCCCTGGTGTTGTCACCGCTGCCGACTCCGTCGCCCATGCCGACCGCGATGGCGAACACGTTCTTCAGCGCACCGGCGATCTCCACGCCGACCACGTCGGAGCTGGAATAGATGCGAAAGCGGGTGGTGCGGAACAGTTCTCCGAGTTGTGCGGCCAGATGCCGGTCTGGCATGGCGATCACGGCGGCGGCTGCGTAACCGGCCACCACCTCGCGGGCGATGTTCGGGCCGGCCAGCACGCCCGCCGGGTGACCGGGCAGCACTTCGTCCACGATCGCTGTCATCCGCAGGTGGGAGACCTGCTCCAGGCCCTTGACCAGGCTGACCACCGGCGTCCATGGCCGCAGATGCGGCGCGAGTTCGGTGAGCACCGAGCGGAAGCCGTGGGACGGTACCGCCATGATGATGATGTCGGCGGGCTCCACCGCCGCGGCCAGGACGTCGGTGGCGGTGAGCGATTCGGTCAGCGGGAAATCCAGCAGGTACCGGTTGTTCAGATGCCGGGTGGTGATCTCCTCGGCGACCTCCGCGGAGCGGGCCCAGATCTGCGTCGGCGTCTTGCGCGCCACGATCGAGGCCACGGTGGTCCCCCAGGAGCCTGCTCCGATCACGGCGACCCGTGGTTCCCGGCGGCTTGCGGTCATCGCGCGGTCCCTTGAATTGTCCCCTGCGTCGTCAGCCGAATTGTTCGCTGAATTGTTCGCCGAATTGTTCGCACAGCGGTGACGTCGGCCGAGGCGGGCTGCAGTCTCATGACGACAAGTGTGTGACACCATGCGCGTCGCCGCCCGGCGCGTCGCCACCGGATCTACGGCACCGGTGAGTCCGCCCACCGGCGACGAATGCCTACATTTCGGGCAGGTCGGTCGGCAGGGCACACTGGTCGGATGCCGGAACTGCCCGAGGTCGCCGCACTCGCGGCCTTTCTCACCGATCATGCGACCGGCCAGCACATCGCCGCCGTCACCGTGGCCTCGTTGAACGTCATGACCACCTACGACCCGCCGACGTCCGCGCTGGTCGGCAGGGTGGTCACCGGTGTCGGGCGGCACGGCAAGTTTCTGGACATCGTCACCGCGGCCGGCCCGGAAGCGGGCCCCCCGCAGGACCTGCACCTGCTGTTCCACCTGGCCAGGGCAGGCTGGTTGCGGTGGTCCGACTCGCTCTCGGTCACGCCGGTCAAGATGGGCGGGCCGATCGCCATGCGGGTCCGGCTGCAGCAGGGCGGATTCGACATCACCGAGGCCGGCACGAAGAAGTCCGTGGCCGCGGCAATGGTCTACGACCCGCAGGCGGTGCCCGGGGTCGCCCGGCTCGGTCCCGACGCGCTCGAGCTGGATCGTGACGGGCTGGCGGCCGCGCTGTCCTCCCGCACCGGCCGGATCAAGACGGTGATCACCGACCAGACGGTCATCGCCGGGATCGG
>DASQFG010000608.1:0-6839 GCA_035633315.1 Nakamurella sp.
CGGTCGACGATCGAGAGGAACCCGTCGGCGTCCTTGCGGCCCAGGTCACCCGACCGGAACCAGCCGTCCACCAGGACGGCCGCGGTGGCCTCCGGATTGCCCAGGTAGCCGGCGAAGATGTTGTGCCCGCGCATCACCACCTCGCCGATCTCGCCGGTGGGCAGCAACTCGATGCGGTCCTCGATCTCTGGCGCGGCAATCTCGGCATCGGTGCCCCAGATCGGCCGGCCCACGGTTCCTGGTTTGCGGCCGAAGACCCGCTGGTTGAACGTCGCCACCGGCGAGGTCTCGGACAGCCCGTAACCTTCGTAGATGTCCGCGCCGAAGGTATGGGCGAATCGGTCGATCACCGCTACCGGCAGGCTCGCGCCGCCGGATACCGCAGTCCGCAGGGTGGGGCGGCGGCTGTCGTCGTCGCGCGCGGCGGCGAGCAGGCCGACGTACATGGTGGGCACGCCCATGAAGACGTTGACGTTGTCGGTGAGGATGGTCTCCAGCGCGGCCGCGCCGTCGAAGCGAGGAAGCAACACCAGCGTCGAACCGGCGAGGAAGCCGGCGTTCATCGCGCACGTCTGGCCGAAGGAATGGAACAGCGGCAGGCAGCCCAGGATCACGTCGTCGGTGGACAGGTGGATGACGGAGTTGGCAGTCACCATCGCGTTCATCACCATGTTGAGCTGCGTGAGGATTGCGCCCTTCGGCGAGCCGGTGGTGCCGGAGGTGTAGAGGATGACGGCCTCGTCGGAAGGTTCACGGGAGACGTAGGTGGAGATCGGGTCGACCTCGGCGGCCCGGAGATCCAGCCGGTCAACATCCTCACCGCCCATCACCACGAGCAGCTTGACCCGGGCCTGCTCGGCGGCCGGTGCGCCCTGGGCGAGTAGCGGGGCGGCGGCGATCAGCATGGTCGCCTCCGAATCGGTCAGCACGAAACCGATCTCCCCGGCCACCAGCAGGGCGTGCACGGGTACCACCACGGCGCCCAGGGACAGCGCCGCGTAGTAGACGCGGGGAAAGTCCGGGACGTTCGGCATCAGCAGCGCGATCCGGTCGCCAGGGCCGACGCCCTCCTGCGCCAGCACCGCGGCGTACCGCCGGCTCTGCTCCCACAGCTGCGCGTAGCTGATCCGCTGCGGGCCGATCACCACCGCGTCCCGCGCCGGGTAGCGCTCCGCGGACTCCGCCAGGATCGAGGCGAGGGACAGGCTCATCGGCGATGCACTCCCTTCGTCGCGGTATGGGAAACTCGGCCAGAAGACTCGTTTCCTGGCCGGGCCCGCCGTCGGATTGGTGATTCGCACCACGTGCGGATTGGTGATTCGCACCACGTGCGGAGCGCGATTGTGACTGCGGTGTCTGACCTGTTGGCCGCGGCACGAACGAGCCCGGCGACCCTTGTGAACGGCACATTACTGCCGGATGACCGCTTTCGCCGGGTTCCTCCCGCGCTGGACCCGGCGGCAGGGCCGTGGAATCGACGAGCCTTCACTGCCAGTAACCTCGTGATGTCACCAGGGCCGAGTTGTCCGGGCGTCCGGGGGGGACGATCCACCGATGAGGTCCCGTGTTGTCATGACAACGAGAGGCGAACCGAATGTCCGAGGTCACTGATACCGCCGAGTCGCCAGCCGTCGGATCCGGGGCGGTCGAATCTGCCGCCGGCTCATCCCCTACCGCCGCCTCCCCGGCCGCAGCCTCGACCGCTGCAGCCGAGAGCCCGGTGACGCTCGAGGCGCACTCGCCGGACCATCCGGGTGCGCTGATCGAATACAACGGGGCCAAACTCGACCTCAAGATCATTCCCGCGACCGACGGGTCGTCCGGGGTGGATATCTCCAAACTGCTGACCACCCTCGGGGTGATCACCCTGGACCCCGGCTTCACCAACACCGGCTCGACCACCTCCGCCGTCACCTACATCGACGGCGACGCCGGCATCCTGCGCTATCGCGGGTACCCGATCGAGCAGCTCGCCAAGTCATCGAACTTCATCGAGACCAGCTACCTGCTGATCCACGGGGAGCTGCCGACCTCGGACGAACTGGACGCGTTCACCCGGCGGATCAGCCGGCACACCATGCTGCACGAGGACCTGAAGCGATTCTTCGACGGCTTCCCGCGGGACGCGCACCCGATGCCGGTGTTGTCCAGCGCGGTCAGCGCGTTGTCGACCTTCTACCAGGACTCGCTCGACCCCTTCAATCCCGAACAGGTCGAGCTGTCCACCATCCGGCTACTGGCCAAACTGCCGACGATCGCGGCCTACGCGTACAAGAAGTCCGTCGGGCAGCCCCTGCTGTACCCGGACAACTCGCTCGGCCTGGTGGAGAATTTCCTGCGCATGTCGTTCGGTTTCCCCGCCGAGCCCTACGAGGTCAACCCCAAACTGGTGCATGCGCTCGACCAGTTGCTGATCCTGCACGCCGACCACGAGCAGAACTGCTCGACGTCGACGGTTCGGCTGGTCGGTTCATCGAACGCCAACCTGTTCGCGTCGATCTCGGCGGGCATCAACGCGCTGTTCGGGCCGCTGCACGGCGGCGCCAACCAGGCGGTGCTGGAGATGCTGGAGGGGATCCGGCGGGACGGCGACGACATCGCCACCTTCGTCAGGCGGGTCAAGAACAAGGAGCCCGGCGTCAAGCTGATGGGGTTCGGGCACCGGGTCTACAAGAATTACGACCCGCGTGCCGCCCTGGTGAAGGGCACCGCCCACGAGGTGCTCGACAGCCTCGGCGCCGCCGACGCGTTGCTCGAACTTGCCCAAGAACTCGAGGCCGTTGCGCTGTCCGACGACTATTTCGTCTCCCGCAAGCTGTACCCGAACGTCGACTTCTACACCGGGCTGATCTACAAGGCGATGGGCTTCCCCACCAAGATGTTCACCGTACTTTTCGCGCTGGGCCGGCTGCCCGGCTGGATCGCCCAGTGGCGCGAGATGATCAACGACCCGGCGACCAAGATCGGCCGCCCGCGTCAGGTCTACACCGGCTACACCGAACGCGACTACGTCCAGCTGGGCGCCCGCGAAGAGTGATCGCTGGCCGCCCGGTGATGGGTCGTGCTGTGCGATGGGTCGTGCTGTGCGATGGGTCGTGCTGTGCGATGGGTCGTGCTGTGCATGATGTGGCATGACGACTCCGACGGTGCTGTGGTTTCGACGGGACCTGCGGCTGGCTGATCACGCCGCGCTGCTGGCGGCCGTCAACAGCGCGGACGGTGGCTCTCGCGTCAGCGCCGACGGCAGCGTGCTGGGCGTCTTCGTCGCGGACGACCGCCTGCTCAGGCCGTCCGGCGCCCCCCGCCGGGCGTTCCTGGCCGGGTGCCTGACGCGGCTGTCGGAGTCGATGGGCGAGAAACTACTGATCGTCAAGGGATCGCCGGATTCGGTGATCCCCCGGATCGCCGCCGCGGTGGGCGCACGGGCGGTGCACGTCTCGGCCGACTTCATGCCGTACGGTCGCCGGCGTGACGAGCTCGTCGCGGAAGCGCTGCGCGCCAAGGACATCGAGCTGATCGCGACGGGGTCGCCGTACGCGGTGGCGCCCGGGCGGGTGCGCAAACCGGACGGCACCAGGTACGCGGTTTTCACCCCGTACTTCCGCGGCTGGACGGAGCACGGCTGGCGGGCGCCCGCCGTCATCGGGGACGGCGTCAGCTGGGTCGACCCCGGTAGCGCCAAGGTGACCCCCGGTTTTCGACTGCGGCCCGAGGATCTCACGGCGACCGTTCCGGATAGCCTCGCGCTCCCCGAGCCCGGCGAGCAGGCCGCCGCGCAGCGTTGGACGCAATTCCTGGCGGGCTCTGTCGCGAACTACGACGGCGAGCGCGATCGCCCGGATCACCCTGGGACCAGCCGGATGTCGCCGTACTTGAAATGGGGCTGCGTCCACCCGCGGACGATGTTGGCCGACCTGGCCCGGCTGCGCTCGAAGGGCGCCGCGGCCTATCGCCGTGAGCTGGCCTGGCGCGAGTTCTACGCCGATCTCGTCTTCCACCGGCCGGAGTCGCTGCGGCAGTCCATCGACCCCGTGGTCGACGAGATGACGTGGGACCGGGGCACCGAGGCCGACGCCCGGCTGGCCGCCTGGCAGCAGGGCCGGACCGGCTACCCGTACATCGACGCCGGGATGCGTCAGTTGCTGGCCGAGGGATGGATGCACAACCGGGTGCGGATGGGGGTCGCCTCGTTCCTGGTCAAGGACCTGCACCTGCCGTGGCAGCGCGGCGCCGCGCATTTCCTTCGGCACCTGGTGGACGGCGACGTCTCGTCGAACAACCACGGTTGGCAGTGGGTGGCCGGTTCCGGACCGCAGGCCGCGCCGTTCTTCCGCATCTTCAACCCGGTGGGGCAGGGCGAGAAGCACGACCCCGACGGCGAGTACGTCCGGCGCTACGTTCCCGAGCTGAGATCCGTTGCGGGAAAGGCGGTTCACCGTCCGTGGGAGCTGCCCGACGGCGCGCCCGATGGGTACCCGGAGCGGATTGTCGATCATGGGGCGGAACGCGCGGAGTCGTTGCTGCGCTGGGAGCATCGCCCCCGCCGCTGACCCCTGCGCCCCCCATGGCCGTATCGGCGCCGCACCGAACGCTCGACGTCTCTGACGGCGCGGATCATCTTCGCGGGCGCGGACAATGGTCGCAGTTATGGGACTGGAGTGACGCGAGTCAACCATTTCGCACGCGCGGTGGAAGTTGATCCGCGCCGTGAAGGGCGGCGGGAGCAGGGGCGGCGGCGGGAGCAGGGGCGGCGGCGGAGCTCAGAAGCCGGTGGGGCGCAAACCCCAAGAGGCGGACCAGGTGTCACCGGGTTCGAGCCAGATCAGATCCTGCCCGGTGTTCAGCGCGTTCACCCCGCAGGTCATCGGCTCGACCGCGATCGCCTTGCGCTGGTTCGGCTTTCCCGGCCCCGGGAAGTTCGCCGGTGCGAAGACCTGCGCCCAGCGGAAGACCTCATCCGCCCACACCACCAGACCGGTGCCGTCCGGCGCAGCAAGCCGGTGCTCGACGCGGCCGTCCGTCACGGCGAACCCGGTGAGCGCGACATCGGCGTCCAGCCCGGCCAGCCGGACCCCGGAACGCAGGTCCATCGGGGTGCCGTCGACGGATTCCACCGAGACCGGTATCGACCGCTCGTTGGTCCGCGCGTACTCGGTGCCGGACACGGTGATCTCCAACTCGCGGACCGGATGCGCGCCCACCCGCAGGTACGGATGTGCGCCGACCCCGAACGGCGCGGCCGCGGCGCCGACGTTGGTCAGCCGATGGGTGACGGACAGCCCGTCATCGCTGAGCGCGTAGCGGACCTCCGTGTCGAGGATGAACGGGTAGCCGTGCTGCGGGTAGATGCTCGCGGCCAGCGTCACCGCGCTGTCCTGCACCGAGACCGGCCGATATGCCGTGTTGCGCAACAGCCCGTGGATGGCGTTGCCGTTCGACAGATCGGTGATGTCGAGTTTCTGCACGGCGCCCTGATAGATCCACCGGCCGTCTGCGACCCGGTTCGGCCAGGGCACCAGCACGATCCCGCATCCCATCGGGGGAACCTCGTCGTCATCCCAGGTCTCGGTGAAGGGCACGCCGCCGACGGAGAACTCCCGCAGCACCGCGGCCACCTCGCCGACCCTGGCGACCGCCGCGCCGTGCCGGATCTCGTGCTGCCCGCCGGTGGCCGGCCTGGTCGCGCTCATCCGACGTTCCCGGCGGCGATATGCGAGAGGGCACGTCCGAATTGCAGGAGCCGCTGCATCTGCGCCAGACCTCCGTCGGTGACGGACTTGGAAAACCGGTAGGTCTCCACATACTGCACGGTGCGGGTCTCGTTGGCCTCCGACAGCTCGGTCATCGACCGCTCCGGGGTCTGCGTCGACAGGTAGAGCATGACCGCCTGCATGGTGCGGGACCCGTCCGGTTCGGTGCGGAACCGGTGACGCAGACCCTGGTCGACGATGGCGGTCACCGGGATGGTGCGGATCGACGAGGAGAACAGCAGCGTCTCGGGCCGGTCGTCGTCCACCTCGTCGTCGCCGTGCCACAGGATCAGCCGGCGACCGTCGGTGACGGCGACCTCCTGCCACAACGACTCGCCCCAGCTCTGCGTGGACGACACCCGCTCGCAGGTGAAGGCGACCACCGAAGCCTCGTCAACCACGCCGGCCAGCGCCTCGAGCGCCGCGTCCGCGTCCCGGATGTAGGCACGCACCGCATCGTCGAGCAGTGGATAGGGAGCCCAGTCCTGCGGCACGTGCTGACGGGGGTGGGACATCTCGCTAGCCTCCTCTGACTGGCCGCTGCGCTGCTGATCATGAACTGTCCGGCATCCCCGCAACGCCCGCGAACGGAGCAGCCGAACGGCCTGGTCCGCCCGCGGGGAGTGCTTCACAGGGGTCGCCAGCGAATCCATGACACCACCGACGTCCCGGCGCACTGAACCAGGATGATCACCGGGACGATCGCGAAGACCAGCGGCCAGGGCAGGAACCGGGGTCCGAGTTCAGTACGGACGAGCCAGTAGGTCGACAGCAACAGTGCGGCAACCGCCCCGAACATCAGCGCGGAACGATCGCGCCGGAAGATCAGGATCCCGCCGACGACCAACACCACCCCGCAGACCGCGGTGAAAGTCGACACCACGAGCAGTTCCAGCGCCAGCGACTGGAGTTCAGCGGTACCCGACCAGCCACCAATAGCCAGCAGGTACGGGAGGCCCCAGATCAGCAGCGCGGCAACGAGAACCAGGCTTCCGTAGACAATGCCAAGAACGCCGGCGGCGGTGGCGCTGCCAGGGCGTGCCGGTCGTTGCCGGCCGTGCGGCGGGGCAGACCCGGGGCCGTCGACGT
>DASQFG010000609.1:0-8490 GCA_035633315.1 Nakamurella sp.
GTTCAGCGACTTGCCGCCGGGCACGAGATTGCGCCGCCGGACCTCGGCGAGCACCTCGGCGGCGAGCTGCTCGGCCTTCGCCTCGGTCAGCCTGGTGCCATCGGAAAGGTGAACCTCCTCGACGTCCAGATCGATGTCGGAGATTGTTGTTCCGGGGCCGAATATCGGCGCTCTGCGGTTCATCGTTTCCTCCAAGCAGTGGGCATCGCGTGGATCACGACCCAGCCGTCTTCGTCACGATCGTCAGGAACGACGATCAGTTCGAGTTCGACGCCTCGAGCATCGACCCCGATGAGCAGATAGCCGTCCGAGCCCGCTGGGGTGGTGCTGTGCGCCCCCCGTCAACGCTTCGAGGATGTGGGCGTTGCCGATTCGGTGTTTGCGAGCCGAGCGGGCAATTCTCGCAGGTTCACCCAGCATGTCAGACACGGTCGAACTCCTCAAGCGATCCGTCCGGATCGTCGTGAGTCACGATCCGGCGACCTCAGATCATGGCGGAGCAGCCGAGATCGGCACCGAGTTGTCCACAATCCCCGACAACCTCCGCAAACCCGGACGCTACCGGCCCAGCGCGGCCACCAGGTCCCCGTCCTCCACCCGGTCCCAGGCATCGGAGAACTCGTCGAACGCGCCGTGCGCCATCGCCTGCTCGAACGCGTGCAGCCGGCCGAAGGTGAACCCGGAGACTCCGTCGGTGTCGTCCTCCAGCGCGAACTCCGCCAGGAACGCGGCCGCGATCCCCGCGTCGGTGAATTCGCCGAGCGTCTCCTGGATCTCTTCCAACGCGGAGGCGAACACCACCGCGTCCGAGCCGAGCGGCCCGACGGAGGCTTCCGTGGCGTACCGCATCGTCTTCGCGGCCATGCGGACCTGGTGGACCACCGCAATGTTGCCAGGGTCGGCCAGTGCGACATCCGCCAGTTCACGCAACCCGATCCACGCGTCGCCGATCAGCGCCGGCAGTTCCACCGCCGGCGCGCCGTGGCCGCGGCGGGACAGCGGTGGCTTGTCCACGAAGTCATCGAGATCACGGAGCAGCTGCAGGTATTCCTTGGAGTCGATCAGCACGTCGAGCTCCGTGCGGGCGACGGCGGAGCGGCGGCCGAAGGCGTCACGCAGCCGGGCCCGCGCCGGACCGGCGTAGGCGTCAGGCTCGTCGGAAAGCTGGGCGAGCAGCCGGCGCTCGGCCACCTCGAGATCGCGGGCCACATTCAGCGCCGAGCCCACGGAACGCAACCGGGTGCGCAGGCCCGGCGCGGTCTGCCCCTCGAACAGCGGTGCGTACACGGTCAGCCCCGCCCGTAGCCGTCGGGCGGCCGACCGGGCATCGTGTGGCGCCGACTCGGTCCGCTCGCGCAGGCCACGATCGGCGGTGATCAGCAGATCCCGTTGCCGCCCGAGCGCGGCGACCACGGCCGCGCCGGCCGATCTGGTCCGCCGGGCGGGCGGCGTGGTGGCGATGCCCAACGCCCGGGCGAGCTTCGATGCCGACGAGGCCTTCTCGGCCCCGGCCGCAATCAGCAGCTCGACCGTGATAGCCAGCTGTTCGATGGTGCCGTCGACGATCTCCACCTCGACCTCGCGCCACCGGCTGGGTGTGGCGGTCCCCTCGCGCAGCGGTGTCGCACTGACGTGATCGTCGGCAATCTCCACCAACGTCCGCCCGTCGGCATCCAGCAGATGACGGACGGTGCGGTCGTTGACGACCCGGGCCACCGGGCGCAACGTGCGGCCACGGGCGGTCCCGCGCACCAGGTTCACGAACTCGTCGGGCACGTTCCCGTCGTCGCCGGCCGAGAGTGGAAGCCCCACCTCGGTTCTCGCCCCCGCTGCGGCCGGGAGTTTGAGGTGCCAGCCGGCGTCCGGGCCGCCGGTCCGGCGGCGCAGGGTCATTCGCGAGCGCAGCAGGTCCAGGTCCCGGGTGTCGTAGTAGGTCGCGTCAAGGTGGTAGGTCGCCGGTTCCGCCGCACCCACCACCCCCGCCGCCGCGAGCTTGCGGCGTTTGGACAGGTCGGGTACGGCCGCGTCGGGGGCGATCTCCAGCTTGGTCTCGATCTCGGCGTGCCTGGTCGCCTTCGACCCGGACCCGGTCGGCGCTGCCGGACCGGAAGGTGCTGCGGGCTTCTGACGGCTGGCCATGCTTTGTTGGTACCCGGTCGTGCCGCGATCCACCACCCGACCCGCTGACATGATCCCGTTCTCTTCCCGTTCGCTAACCCGGGAACGGCCGGCTGGCCGGCCGCAGGCCCCGGATCAGGCCGTCGGCGATCACATCCACCGTGGTCCCGGACGTGCGGGCGGCCAGATCGAGTTCCGCGCGGGCCGCCTCGGGTGACCGGCCTCGAGTGATGAGCACGCCGCACGCCTGCCCGATCACCGACAGCTCACGTAGTCCGGTGACGCCCTGATCGCTGCGGCGCGGCGGCAGGTCACCGTCGAGCGCCAGCAATTCCTGTTCCCCGAAGAGCCACTGAAGGTCCGCGGCCAGGTCGACGAGCGCACCGGGAGCGGAGGCGTAGAACACGATCCCGCCGTTCAGGGTGTCTTCGGGCCACCACAAGGGCACCGCCAGCGAGGTGGCGGCCGGGGGCGCGCTGCGATCCACGGTGCTCACGCAGACCTCGATGCCGGCGATCCGGACGGTGATCACCAGGCCGAGCGCCGAGGAGACGACGGTCGTCAGGGTTTCCTGCACGCCGGCGACCATGCCCGTCAGATCGGCGTCCGGATCGGACAGCGCCTCGGTCAGCTGGCTGAGGTCGGCGGCCAGCCCGGCGGACATCTCCACAGGAGGGCTCCTGGGCGTTCCCGACCGCTGTTCGGTCCTGCCCGGCCCCCGCGGCGCGGATGCGTCGCACGGCGTTCGGGGTCGAGCGGCGGATCGGGGTCCGTCGCATTTGCCCCGCTATGTCCGACGTTACGCCCTTGGGGATTCCCCGGTATGCCGGGATCGCGCCCGCCGGACCGCTTGGTCGACGATGGACCGCGCCACCACGGCCAGCTGGTGTTGGGCGTCTGGCTCATGTGGCGCAATCTGTCGAAGGCCTCGTCCGCCGAGTATCCGGCGCGGCTCATCAGAATGCCGACGGCCTGATCGATCACCGCCCGCGCGTTCAGCGCCGCTTGCAGGGTCGCCGCCACCCGCCTGGCGTGCGCCAGGACCTGTGCGTTCTGCACGGCGATCGCTGCGGGTACCGCGAACAACTCGCCGACCTGCGCCGCCTGGTCGATGCCATCTTGCCAACGCTGATGCACGGACCCTCGCCGATCCCGTACTGGATGGCGTCGATTTCCCGGACGAACGGCGCACTGGCCACGATGGTGTCCGCGCGGTCGTCCTCGATCATCGTCAGGCCGGCGCCGTCGGCGTGGGGATGGCCTGCGCCGCAAAAGGTGGCCACCTGACCAGGAGATCTTCCAGCCCCATGGTGCCGGTCGACAGCCGCGACAAGGCGACCAGACTCGCCTGAAGATCATCGGAAACGGCCAGCAGATCGTCGGCACCGGCCCGAAGGTCATCGGACTCCACGGTCTGGACGGTACCGCGCGAAGGGGATGTCCGGACCGTCGACAGGAGTTCGACTTGACAGCGCCGGTGTGCGCGGGGTTACCTGGAAGACGCTGACCGTAACAGCCGGCCGGGGCCGGTGTCGCCGCCTTCGGGTCGCCATGCCGCCGAGATCTTCTCGTCGCCCGGTGTTTCTTTTTCCCGGCGGAAGAGGTCCGCTTGACCATCGCTACCCCGTCCCCGGTTCGTGGACGCCATTCCCAACCATCCGACTATGCGGCCCTGCTCAGCCTGGTTCAGGCGCAGGGGTTGATGAGGCGCCGCTACCTCTATTACTCGGTGAAGATCTCACTTCTGCTCAGTGCTCTGGTGGCAATAGGGGTCGGGTTCTTCCTGCTGGGCGATTCCTGGTTCCAGCTGATGCTGGCCGGCGCGGTGGGTATTCTCCTGACGCAGTTCGGATTCCTGGGTCACGACGCTGCCCATCGGCAGATCTTCGCCTCCGGGCCGGCCAACGAGATGTTCGCGTCGGTGGTCGGCGGATTACTGGTCGGCATGAGCACGACGTGGTGGACGACGAAGCACACCCGGCACCACGCCGCACCCAACCAGATCGGCAAGGATCCGGACATCGCGCCCACGATCATCCGGTTCTACCCGCCGGACAGCGGGCAGCGGTCCAGACTGCTGGCCCTCGTGACGGCGCACCAAGGGTGGTGGTTCTTCCCCGTCCTGATCTTCGAGGGCATCAATCTGCATCAACAGAGCGTTCGTACGCTGTTGGCCCGTGGCCATGTCAAGCGTCGGTGGCTGGAGCTGTCGTTGCTGAGCGTAAGAATATTCGGCTACCTGGCGCTCCTGTTCGTATTCCTGCCGGCCGGGCTGGCGTTCGGTTTCCTGGCGGTGCAGCTGTCGGTATTCGGGGTGTATCTGGGCTGTTCGTTCGCGCCGAACCACAAAGGCATGCCGCTGGTCCCCAAGGACATGTCGATCGATTTCTTCCGGCGCCAGGTCTTGATGTCGCGCAATGTCGGTGATGGTCGCGCGGTCACGTTCCTGCTGGGCGGCCTCAATTTCCAGATCGAGCATCATTTGTTCCCGAGCATGCCAAGGCCCACGCTGCGTCGGGCGAAGCCCATCGTCCTCGAGTTCTGCCGCAGCCGGTCGGTCACCTACACCGACGTCGGGCTGTTCAGGTCATACGGCATCGTCGTCCGCTACCTGAACCGGGTCGGGCTGCGGGCCAGGGACCCGTTCCAGTGCCCGCTGGTCGCGGCGTATCGCCCTCAGGGATGATTCTCGCTCATCAGCAGGACTCCTCCGCCGCGCAGTAGGTCCGCCTACCATGGGGTGGGCTTCCCGCGACCCGCGATCGGCGGCGTCGCTGGGGCCGACCGATGTCCGCTGTGAAGGAGTTCATTGATGACCGACCTCGATCTGGGTGCCAGCGGCTCCGTGCCGGTCGGGCGTCCGACCACCGCCCCTCCCGCAGGCGCCCTGGTGCTCGCCCCGCCGGCGCCCGTCCAGGTCGTCGCACCCGAGCAGGCCGTCGGCGCAGTGCCCGTTGCCGATGCCCGCCAGGCTGAGCTGCAGGTCAGGGCGGCGTCTTTCGCCGGCGAGTTGGCCGCCATGGATGTGCGGTCCCCCGAATTCGCCACCAAGGTCGAATCGATCACCCGGCTGGGCGATCGGGAGATGCGCGAGTCGGCGAACGTGTCGAGCCGGATGCTGGAGCGGCCGGCCGCGGCGCTGAACGGCGCCAAAGGGCGTGGCGGCAACGACGCGCAGACCCGGGTCGCGGGCACCCTTGCCGACCTGCGGGTGACGATCACCGAGCTGGACCCCAACCGCGCCGATCTCACCGGGTTCAAGAAGGTGCTGAAATGGATCCCCGGCGGCGACAAGGTCGACCGCTACTTTGCCAAGTACCAGTCCGCGCAGAGTCATCTGGACGCGATCGTCCGGTCGCTGGCGTCCGGCAAGGACGAGCTGGGCAAGGACAACGCCAGTATCGAGGTCGAGAAGGCCAACATGTGGACGTTGATGGGAAAGCTCGGCGAGTACAACGAGTTGGCGACCGCGTTGGACGCCGCCGTGGAGAACGAGATCGCCCGGCTCGAGGCGGCCGGCCGGTCCGAGGAGGCGAACACTCTCCGGTCGGACGCGCTGTTCCCCATCCGGCAGCGACGGCAGGACATCATGACCCAGATGGCCGTCGCGGTGCAGGGCTACATGGCCCTTGACCTGGTCCGCAAGAACAACCTCGAACTCATGCGGGGTGTTGATCGGGCGCAGACCACGACCATTGCCGCCCTGCGGACCGCGGTGATCGTGTCCCAGGCACTGGCTCGGCAGAAGCTGGTGCTCGATCAGATCACCGGGCTGAACGCCGCCACCGGCGACCTCATCCAACGCACGTCGGAGCAGCTCCGGGTCCAGGGTGCGCAGATCAACGAGCAGGCGGCCAGCAGCACCATCGCCGTCGAGAAGTTGCAGGCGGCCTTTGACAATGTGTTCCAGACGATGGATGCGGTCGACACCTTCCGCGCCCAGGCGGTGGACAGCATGGCCGCGACCGTCTCCGCCCTGGAAGGGCAGATCGATCGGGCAAAGCCTTACCTGGAGCGCGTCCGCCGCGGGGAGATCTCGTCCGGGTCCTGAACGTCGCCGGAGGGGCTTCGAGTGTCGGGAGGACGCTGACCGCGTGGTGATCAACTGGCTGTTCGGACGGCGGCAGGAGGCGCCCGGCACGCAGCCGCAATCTCGGCCGGCGACCGAGGTGCCGGACAGCCCGACCGCGCTGGCGGCCGAATTGTTCCGGGTGATCAGGTTCATCAACGCCTCGGCCGGCCAACTCCCGACAGCGGCGACGGTGGTGGCGCGGCGGATCACCGACACGGTGGACACAGTCCTTCACGCCACCCGAGATCGCGAGTTGGACATCAACGCCAGGGTGTCGCTCAACGGCATCCTGCGCGACTACCTGCCGACCACCCTGCGGAGCTACCTGGCGCTGGACCCCGCCAGTCGTGACGAGCCGCGAGCCGCCGGTCCGAGTGCGACGGCGGCCCTGGGCGTGCAGCTCGATGCCCTCCTGGACGCGGCTACCGAGGTCCTGACTGCGGTCCGCAACGACGACGCGAACTCACTGGTGGCGCAAGGTAACTTCCTGCGCACGAAGTTCGCCCGATCAGAACTCGACCTGTAGATGGCTCCTCCGATGAAACGCGGCGCCAACGTCGCGCTGACCCAGGAAATACCCAGCCTGACCGGTGTGGTGCTCGGCGTCCGGTGGAATTCCGGTGCGGAACAGACGCTGGACGACAACCTGGTGGCCGCGACGATTCTCTGTGGCGCCGACAACCGGGCGCCCTCGGACCAGTACTTCGTCTTCTTCAACCAGCTCACCTCGCCCGAGATGTCGGTTGCCCAGCTCAATCAGGCGCTCGGCGATGATCGCGAACAGATCGAGGTCGACCTGGGCGACGTGCCCGGCGAGATAGCCAGGATCGTCATCGCGCTGTACATCAACGATGGTGTGGGTGCGCGCCGCACCCTCGGCCAACTGCGTGAGTGCACCGTCCGGGTGCTCGACCTGCGGGACGGGCAGGAGCTGGTGCGGTCGGAGAACCTGGCGCCGGCCCTGCGGTCCGAGACCGGCATCTGTTTGGGCGAGCTGTACCGGCATCCGACCGGATGGAAGTTCAAGGTGATCGGGCAGGGGTACGACGACGGCGTCCGAGGCATCGCAGCGGACTACGGGGTGCCCCTGTGAGCGTGCAACTGTGAGCGTGCACCGGTGAGCCTCGACCCGTCGGCTCCGGACCGCGCGCCGGCGCGCCCGGATCTCGGCTTCCTGCGCCACCGATCGCGCCCAGCGGTCGCGTCCGGGTCGCCGCTCGCCGAGTTCCTGTCCGGAGGGCGGAGCCACCGCTCCGGTGCGGCGCCGGGGTCGGCCGCGCCCGGCGCTCCTTCGTCGCCGGTGGCAGCACCACCGGCCCGCACCGTGGACCCGCTCGACCTCTCCGCCGATCCGCTGGACCTGTCCGCCCCGCGCAGTCCTGCGCCACCGAGCGGGCCGAGAACCGATACCTCCCTCGACCTTTCCGCCACCGCCCCGCCCGCACGCGCCGGCGGACCGACCCGGACCGCCCGCCCTGCCGACATCCGCTCCGGCGCGCCGGGTCGCCAGGAGGCGAGGACGCGGCCTGACGTCCCGACGATTCTGACCGCCCGATCCCCGACTGTGAGCCTGACCAGGGTGCAATCCGGCGTCGGCACGCTGGTATTCGAGGCGATCACCACGCCCTCGATCGGTGACGCCCGGTTGGGCTGTGCCTACCAGTTGCGGGCGGGTCGATCCTCCACGGTGCAGCACTCGGCGGGTCGCCGCACCGCACCCCCCGGCGAGACCAGGCGGCCCATCGTGCTCGCGCAGCGCCAGCAGTTCGAGCGGTTGGAGGTGGATCTGCGGCAGTCACCACAGCTGGAACGCATGGTGGTGTTCGGGTTCCCGGGCAACGGAGCCGACATCCGTTGGGCCGGTACGCTTGTTGTGACGACGTTCGGTCGGGCCCGGATCGAACTGCCGATCACGTTGCCGCCGTCGAATGCCGTGGCGGTGCTGGCGTCGATGTACAACGTTCACGGCGAACTCGTCCTGCGTTCGGAAATGGATCCGGTCGGCCGGACGATTCAGGAGGCCTGTGGCGCCTACGGGTTCGACCGGATCACCTGGCTGGACGCAAACAATCCGGCGGACTGAAACAACGACGAGAGAAAGGCATTTCATGGGCGTCAGCCTGAGCAAGGGACAAACGGTCAGCCTCACCAAGTCTGGTGGTGGCGGTCTGCGACAGGTGCGAATGGGCCTCGGCTGGGACGCGATCAAGAAGAAGGGCCTGTTCGGCGGCAAGAAAGAGGTGTCGGTCGACCTGGACGCGTCGGCACTGCTGTTGTCCGCGGATCATCAGGTGCTGGAC